>CAZNSB010000023.1:17320-21399 GCA_964575155.1 uncultured Planctomycetaceae bacterium
CGCCGATGCCCCGCCCCCCGCTTCCTTCGATGCTCCCGAGGTCGGGCCAATAGTACGCCTGCCCCCCGTCGGTCCAGGCCAATTCGGGAGAGACATACCAGCGATCTCGGCTGAACGATTCCTGGCCGCTTGTTGGCGGTACCGCCGCCGGGGCCGCTTTGGCCGTCAAACCACCGTACGTACGCCCCAAGAGCTTGACCGCCCGCTGCATCTCGGAGTCGCCGGCAGCGGCCTGCTCCAGTAAGCTGCTGGAGTAATTCGGCATTCCAACACCTTCCCTTCTTCAGACCGGATCGCCGGGGCACTGATTCGTCAACACCGTCCCATGGACCATGTAGATACCCGTGAGCCATGAGCGGTAGCAAAACGTAGTCTGATAGTCGACGCTCAGCCGGGCCCGGATCGTGTCCTGACCCTCCCGCGGGTTAATCGGGTAATGCCAGAGGCGCCCACCGTCCCGGTCGCCGGCGCGGGGGACTTTCATCGCTAAGTAGCTGGGCCAATACCCGTAGTCATACACGTGGTCGTACAGGGGATTGATCCACTCTTCCGGCCCGTACGGCCGCAAACGCTCGCTCGTCCCCAACACGCGTAGGCGCAGCGTCAGATAGGCCGGATCGCTGATCCCCGTCCAGGACAAGGGGTAGTTGTACGTCTGCACAACCGTGTACGGGGTGTCAACGTTGGCCAGTGAAAACGAATGCACAGTGGCTTGCCCCGGCGGGTTGTAATGGTGCTCAATCACCAGCAGCTTGCCAAACCGGTAAAGCTGGGTGACCAGCGGCGGTGGCGGTGGCGGTTCCGGATCAACGTCCCCATCTCCATCCGTTCCCGTACCGGTCCCCGTGCCGCCGCCTGCCCGCAGCCGGCCCAATTCGCGATAGATCTGGCGGAATTCTTCGTCCGTCGACCGTGACGCGTGCACGTATAGTTTCGACGCTGCCACACCTAACCCCATCCGTATTCGTCGGGCGGGACGATCACCGGGACCAAGGGAATCGGCGCATCCTCCGTGCCTGGAGGAGGCCCGGAGCGCATGCCGCGAGGACCGGGACCGTGCGTGTCAATCGGAGGCGGGCCTATAACCCCGCACCCGATTCCCTCCCCGCCTGCCTCTGACGGCCAAATGTCACCACGATCGCGGGCCATACTACTCCTCACACCACACTTGCAGCCGGTAAACGATTCCGGTGACCGCAGTTGCCCAGCGTATGACGTAATAAAGGTTACCGCGCAAAACGAACTCGTTGTGCGCCAGCATCGGACGCCAGAGGAATCCTCCACCTTGCTGGTGCAAGGTCATGGTCCACAAACGCGCGGGTGTTCCCGGATTGCCGCTGGAATGCTTCCACGCCTGGCAGACGATGCTCTCGCTGTAGTCTCCCAGCTTTACAATCGCCGACGAGTCGTTGCTCATCCCCGTCGTGTCCGCGCACGTAGCGAAGTCCAGCATTAGCGGCGCGGACGCCCCGGAGGCGCCTTTCGGCTGAAGCTCTATGCCGCGCAGGCTCACCGGATGGTTTTCGGCCGGGTGCAACAGGATCATTGCCTGGTTCTGCGCGGCCGGTTCCATCTCGTGAGCATATACAAACTCTTTTCGTGCCATACGTTTCTCCTTGTCCGAAGCCCGGTTACGTTCCCGCCGGCTCGTACTCGATCTCGAAACCCGTCACGCCAAGGTCCCGGCACCAGCCTTGCAGCCAGCCTTGCCCCGAAACGATTCCCAGGGTGATATCCTCCACTGTGCGACCCAACCTCTGACACACCCGCGGGCGGCCTGCCAGATCGCTCTCCTTTGTCGAGGTGGGGAGTCTGCCTCCGTTGCCCGTCGCCCGGAATTCGACTTCAGGCAGGTTGCCCTCGTAGTCACTGCCCACCCGCCCGCATAGCCAGTACACTCGATACACGTGGAAACGGCCGCCCTTGTGCGGGACGAGTTCACCGGTCCGCCAACGCCACCTGCACGCCTCGCCATCGTTGGCGAGCACTTCGGGGGATCCGTCCAGGCGCGGATAGGCCAAGATCCAGATGTTGCCCGCAACGTCACCGATTAGGGCGAGCGCAGGCCGGTAGCCGATGACTCCCTCGGCGCCTTCCTGACCGATCAACGGCACGATATCGCCTAACGGTTGAGCCACGCAACGCCAAACGGTCCCTTGCTGCGGATGCTCGTACCCCAGGACGCTCCAGCCATGGGTCGGTCCATTGGGCCCGGGCAAGCCGTAGTGCCACGCCACGACGTGCGGGCCCTCGACGTAACGGGGGTCGCTCAGGGATCGGCCGTCATCGTGGGCATTGGCGATGAACACCACCCGATTTTCGGGATCATGCGCGAACGTCAAGAACGCTTCGTTGGCGGAGCCCGAGCCACGCCGGATCAAGCGGCCCCACGTCGCGCCGATGGCGGGGCTCAGGCAGAAACTCTCTTGTCCGTTGAAACTAAACCAACCCTCCGGCGCCCCAAAATGCAACGCACCATCCAGACCGGCCCGCACGAAACCACCGTAACTCGGCCCGACGTCGCTGCGCGTTTTGTACAGCTCGTGAGCGGATTCGGGGGCGAGTATGCCCACCGCCATCGTCTCGTTGGTAGGTCCGTAGATGCTTCCGCCCAGTTTCCAGATGCTACGTGGTTTCCCGATTATCAGTTGCCCGGCGTCCGTTGCCAGGCCGGTGATAGCGTCCGCGGCGTCCCCGGTCACGTTGAGGTAATCCAACTCGTGCACGTGGTCCGGCACGCCGACCGCGGAGTACCACAAACGGCCGTCCTTGCCGCCAAAAAACATGCGCTGCCCGTGCCACCCGATCGTTCGGCAAGCCGTGGGCGGGAGCCCATTTCGCTGTGGGGCGAACGGGCCGGTAATGACGTCGCTTTCGGTGATCTCGTCTTCGGCAAACGTGTCGCTCCAATACCGGACGTCGTTGAAATTCGACGACCGGTAGCCGATCAACCGGTAGAAAATTTGATCCAGCTCAGCGTTCTGCCGGTAGAACCGCACGCCGGTCAGTCCTAAATTGTCGGGCGGCCGGTTGCCCGCCGAGCCGTATTGCAGAAGGAACCGGTGTTTCTTGCCGGTACTCGCGCTGAAATAGCTACCGTCCGTGGGGAAAAACAGCGGGTTCGACTCGACACCCGTGTGGTAATTGTAGAAGGTGACCGCGTAACGCCGCATGGGCAAGGCCACGGTGTCCTCGTCGTCGAGTATCCAACCGATGCCGGGTATCGTTGGAGGTGCCACGCCAACGCCGAATAACTCGTACCCGTCGGTTTTGGCCAGGTTGTAAGTACCGTCGGCTATGTACACCTGGTGATTCGCCACCACGAATTGGGCCGGCAACGCCGTGCGGTTTTCCGGCCCCAGCATTTGCGCCGCCCCCAACATCCCAATCAACCAAATCGAACCCAACGGTTTTTGCGTCAATGGGCTGGGCCGCCACGCTTTAATCAGCAGCACCGGGTCGATTGCGGCACTCTCCCAGGCTCTTTCCCAATGGAAAAGCGAGACGATGTGAAAGTCTTCCTCGCCGCCTCCGAGCTTGAATCCCAGGATCGTGCCGTTCCGGTAGGGCTGCAGGGGCGGCACCGGCCGGATCCTCCCGCCGGTAAGCAAGACGTTGAACGCCTCTGCCGCGTAGCCGGGATGCAGCTGCCGTTGGTCCGCCAGCTCATTCAGCCCCAAGAACGGGCCCTCGAATTTGTATGGAGCGTGCCGCATCTAAGTAATGCTCCGGGCCGCGGTTGCGTGACGCCGCGTCCCCAAGTACGTCCGGTAGCTCTGCACGCCTTCGACGTACTTGTTGGCGAGCAACACCGGTACTTCCCGGTTCACCGGCGCCAGCAAGGTCATGGCGGCGCCGATCGCGAGTAACGGCCGGTACTCCCGCGGTACGTCCTGCGGGACGCCCGAATCACCCGTGGTGAAGAAGTGGGGATCCGGCCGGCGGGTGTACGCGATCTCCAAGGTCTGGCTCTGCCACGGCGCCCCGCCACAGATGCCGATCGCCCAGTAGGGTTTCTCGAGGTCGTCGCCGCTGGGGTGATGGGTGAGATAGACCCCATCGCGTGCTCGATACCGCTC
>CAZNSB010000024.1:0-13189 GCA_964575155.1 uncultured Planctomycetaceae bacterium
CCCAAGGGCGTCGGGCACGCCCGCGACGGGAAGGGCACCGTCCTGAAGGTCAACTTCGCCGCCGGGGCCGAGGAGGACTGGGGCGAGTACGGCAAGCACCGCATCCTCCGCACCCGCCCGCCGGCAAAGAACCTCGACCTGTCCGCCTACAAGTACCTCGCCCTGCGCGTCAAGGCCGACCGCAAGATGCAGGTCCTCCTGGGCCTTCTCACCCTGCCGAAGCCCGCCGGCAGCCCCCACCAGAGCCACTTCTCCTTCACTGCCTACGTTCGCCCCAGGCCGGACGCCTGGACCTGGCTGGTGTTCGACCTGACCAAGCTCGAGCTGGCGGCGGAGGGGGCCCAGGCATACGAGAAGGCCGGCAAGCCGACCCGCCCCATGCAACTGACCGCCCTGAGGCTCGTCGCCAACAGCAAGGACGAAAAGGCCGCTGTCCTGCTCGACGACATCACCTTCCTGGCCGACCTGCCGAAGGCCCTCAAGCCCTACCTTCAGGCCCCGTAGGCGGGGCATCCCGCCACGGCGAACGGCTACGGCTGTTTCTTGGGGATCCGGCAGCAGCCGGGCGAGCCCTTCGCCAGCCCGCACTTCGGGCAGAGCTCGGCGCCGCCCTTGCAGCACGCGTCCGTCCCCTTGATCTGCCCGCACTTCGTGCACAGGGCGACGTCCTCGGTGGTGCCCTTGGGGATCCGGCAGCACCCGGGCGAGCCCTTCACCAGCCCGCAATGTGCACAAAGCTCCGCGCCGTCCTTGCAGCAGACGTCCGTCCCCTTGATCTGCCCGCACTTGGCACAGATTTTCGGCGTCGCGGCCGCGGCCGCGGCGGCCGGCGTGCCCGCGCCCTGTTTGCCTTGCCTGGACTCGCAGCCCGCCACCACCAGCCCGAACGTCACCACGCCCGCCAACAGAAGGATCCTTGCCCTGCTCATCGAGTTCTCCTTTCCGCGTTCCGGCTCCTGCCCGGGACACACAAAGCATCCGTCCCGGACCCACGCCAGCACTATCAGCACTATCAGAATTATAGGCACGTCCCCCCGAGTGGTCCGCGGCGGTCAAGGCGGACATCGAGAGGGGCGAGGCCTGAGCTGTAGCCGATTGCGGGGGTGGCCGCCGCCTTTGGCGGCCTCTGCACCGGCCCGACTGCTCTTGCGAGCGGGGGACGGCCTAGATTTCCTCGGAGCCCTGTGAGCCCGGTTTGGCGGGCTCTGCACGCACGCCGGGCCGCCGCAGGTAGACGAGCAGGTAAACGTAGAAAACGGGCGGCACCACCAGGGCGGCCCATCGGCCCACGTATCGCCCGACCTTGCCCGCGGACGAGAGATGGTCAGGGACAGGACCCAGAAGAACATACGGGACGAGGATGACGGAGTTGACCACGGAGGCGACCAGGGTCAGGGTAATGGCCAGTGACGCCAGGCGCCGGCGCTTCAGCAAGAGGAGGCCGCCGACTATCAGACCTATCTTGGCCGCCAAGGCGGTCACCATCTCGACCACGATGAGGGCATCGATCTCTGTCGGGCTCCGGGCAAACGTCCTGAGCCTGGGCAGGCTCAGGACCAGCCCCAGGCAGCCCAGGGCGAGAAGGATCCATCCGAAGGTACCCGTTCGGCGGCGTTCCATGCGACGCTCCTTATTCGCGGAACAGTGCACCATGCAGACCGGGGCACCACTCCGGCGAATGGGGATCATACCATGCAGGCGGCGCTATCGCCCGGGCCCATGATGAAAGCCTGCCGCCTAGTCCGTCACACTTGGATTCGTGTGTGGGCCCTCCTCCGGCGGGCAGGCCGGACAAACGCAGCGCCAGCGGAGTTTGTCCGGCTCGTCCGGGGCACCCACAATATCAGACTTGACGGGACACTACCGGCAAGCGCTCCTCAGCGGCGGTGCCAGCGGTCGACGGCTTCGGCCGCTCGGCGGCCGGAGGCGATGGCGCGGACGACGAGGGAGGCGCCTTCGACGGCGTCGCCGGCGGCGAAGAACTCGTGGGGGATTTGCAGCAGGACGGCCGCGCCGGTTGCGGTGACGACGGGCCGGGAAAAGTCGCGGAACCGGGGTGGGGCTCTGCGGTTTAAGCCACATGTGCTGCCGGAATGCGGCTCAGGCAACGAGTGAGGGTGTGCCCGGGGGCCGCAGCTTGGCCCGGACGGGGGGTTCGCCGGGGAGGCATCGGCAGGGCCGGAGGCAGCAGTAGGGACCACGCGATGAGACGAGGTGTGCGCAGATTCACAAGGCGTTCGTTCGGCCGGCTGTGGCTGGCGGCGTGGGTGGCTCTGTGCGGCGCAGGCGGCGCGCGGGCGGCGGGGATCAAGGAGAAGGTTGCCACCGTCGGCTTCAAGGTCCGCCTGACGCTGACCTCCCCGGCGGCCCTGACCCGATCGCAGGTGAGACACGCGCTGATGCCTTCCGGCAAGCACGTGGGGCTCTCCTACACCGGCATCGACAACCCCAAGACGATCGCCTTCTACACGAAGCTGGGCTTTCGCACGTCCGTCGCCGTCACGCCGCGGACGCCGGCGGCGCAGCTCAAGGCGCTCGAGGACGCCGGCGCGGACTTGACGCTGGTGGGGATCATCGGCCCGGAGATGGGCCTGACCCCGCAGGAGGCCTTTGACGGATCCGCCATGATGCGGGTGAACCTCCTGTCCAGGTGCCGCAGCCAGGTCGCCGTCGGACCGTACAACAACATGCGCAACAACTTCTATCTGCCCGTGAACCGCGGGATGGGGCGGTACCTCTACGCCATCCATGACAGCAATTTCCTCGCCTGCAACTCCTGGGCCGCCGGGTACAAGGTCATCGTCGGCCGAAACCGCACCCCCGAGCAGATCGTCAGGCCCCACAACAAGAACAGGGCGCGCAGCGCCCCCAACACCCTGGTCTACTACCAGACCGTCGGCAACATCCTCCAGGGCATCGTCGAGATGATGAACCCCGGGGAGGTCACCACCATCGGGCTGCGCGACTTCAAGGCCGAGGACCGCAAGCAGGTGGAGCGCTTCATCGGAAAGTATGGCAAGGACCCCCGCATCTGGCACACCACGCAGCATGAGATCTGCGGCTACGTCTACGCCAGGGAGAAGTCGCGGATCGTGGACGTCCAGCCCGTCGGCGAGAAGGAGATGGAGATCACGCTGGGCCTCGAACAGGACACCTACCTGCCGTTCTGCCCGGCCCCGATGTGCCTGCGGCTGCCGAAGGGCTTTCCGCTGGCCTCGGCCCGGCTGAACGCGACGGACTGCCCCGTGACCGTCAACGACAAGGGCGTCTTCGTGGACGTCCCGCTCCAGGAGGCCTTCGGCACCGGCTGCGAGCTGACGCTGGAAAAGCCGCCGGGCATGACGATCCCCGAAGAGATGCCGGTGACCCTGACGATCCGGAACACCTCGGGCAAGCCGCTGACGGACGCCCGGCTGCAATGGTCGAGCAACATCGGCATGGAGGTAACCGGCGGGACGGGGGGGCCCTTCACGCTGGCGCCTGGCGCCGAGCGGAAGGTGAAGGCGGCGGTGCGCACGGTCCTCGGCCGGCGGCGTGGCGTCCGGCCGGAGGGGGCGCGGTTCGGGCTGACGCCGATCAGCGCGTTCCTCCGGGGCAAGGAGGGCGGGCGGGAGCGCTTCTACATGGCCAGTTGGGAAGTCCTCCTCGCCCCGCGGATGCGCGTGGAGATGGACCCGCGCATGGTCCCCATCCCCAAGGGCGATTCCTACGTCTTCTTCATCCACCTGGCCAACGGCAAGGTCGACGACAGCCGGGCATGGGGCAGCTTCCACGACGAAAAGCTCATCGACTACCGCACCGGCCCCTGCAAGGGCACCGTCGGGTTCGACCTGCCCGCCGGCCTGGAGGCCGTCCCGCCCGTCCAGAAGTTCGACCTGCCCGAGGGCGGGCACGCCACCTTCCGCTTCGTCGTCAAGAACCACAAGTGGGGCGACAAGAAGCCCGTCTACGTTCGACCGGCCATCCGGTTCGAGGGGGAGACCGAGCCCATCGAGGTGGCGTGGTACGGCAGCGCGGTCATGCGCGACGAGGCCACGCAGTACGCCCCCCTGGACGCCAAGGGCCTGCTGGCCTGTGCCGGGTGGGACGACAAGAGCAACACCCGGGGGCACCTGGACCGCTCGGCGGGATCGAAGGTCCAGTCGTGCCCCGGTGCCGGCGGGGGGGGCACCACGCCCTCGCACGAGGGGGTGAAGAAGTGGTGCGTCGGGTGGAAGTCCAACGTGGCGTTCGACTCGCTCAAGAACATCGACTATCACAGGGGCACGGTCATGTTCTGGTGGCGGCGCGACCCGAAGGTCCGCAACGACATCCGCACGAATCCCGACCCCGCGACGAGCTGGCAGGTCCGCGGGACGCACAAGAACTTCGGCGAGAAGCTCTTCTGCGTGGGGCTCCAGCGCGACCTCATCCTGCGGCGCTTCCCCAGGTTCCGCCAGCGCGAGGGCTATCTCGAGCTTCTCCTGCGGGACATGCCCGTCCGCGGGCGGAAGACCCAGGTGCATTACGTCCAGGCGCCCTTCGACACCGCCAAGCTGTACGACTGGCGGCACGTCGCCATCGTCTGGGACATCGCCGCCCGCCGCCTGGAGCTCTACCTCGACGGCAAACTGGCCGGACGCGCCGAAAAGGGCCGGAAGGAATGGCTCGTGTTTCCCTTCGACCGCGGGCGGAAGACGCATAACATGATCCTTGTCGAGACCCACCACGGGCACTGGTCGGGCTCGGACCACGACGAGTTCTACGTCTACAATCGCCCCTTGAGCGAGACGGAGATCAGGGAGAACATGGCACTGGTCAAGAAGCCCTGAGCGGCCCGCGGCCGGGCGCGCGGCCGGAGGGAAAGAGAGTCGCCTCGCACAGGACTTTGTATCCGCCCGGAGGCTGCCTATTCATGAGCGACATGGGCCGGAAGACAAACGACGGCCGCTCGGTGGCGGCCTCGCCGCCGCGGAAGTCGGGCAACTGGCGCCGCAAGTGGGTGCGGGCCCCCGCCCAGAAGCGCCGACAGGCCGCCGCCGCCCTGCCGGACCTCTTCCTGACACGCAGGCACCCCGGCGGGATCATCCTGGCCGTGCTGCTTCTGGCGGCCGCCGGACTGCACGGCGGGCTGCTGCCCTTCGTCAAGATCGAGAAGGGCCGCGACATCGTCAGGATGGTCGCCAAGGACAGCTACCTGCGAAAGGTCATCCAGAAGGAACGCGCACGCAGCATCTCCAGGAGCCTCTCCGGGCGGATCACCATGCCTCCCCCGCCGGAAGACCCCGAGGAGTTCGTCTCCAAGACCATGGGGGACTCGCTGACCACCGACATCGAGAAGGTGATCGGCAGCATGCTCGACGTGGAGGTGACCAAGACGATCTCCGGGCAGGTCTCGGCCTCGCTGAAGGACGAGCTGAAGGCCGCCGCCAAGAAGATGGCCGACCAGGAGCTGTCCAAGAAGGAGATCGAGGCGATCCAGGAGGACTTCCGGCGGAAGGCGCACGCCGCCGCCCTGGGGGCGCTGCGCGAGCACCGGATCAAGACCCAGGTCAAGCGGGCGGCCATCAGCACCACCCAGTGGTACGAGGAGAAGGTCTGCCGGGTGCTGTTCAAGAACCTGCACTACGAGATGTACCGCCGCCCGGGGTGGGCGGCCGGTCCCAGGCTGTGGTACACGACGTGGTCCGGCGGGAACGGCACGCCCCACTGGCACGGGCTGCATTCCGCCGACGCGCTGGACAGGAAGCTGCGGTACATGGAGCGGGTGGTGGACGGCCTGCTGCCGGTGGAGCGCGCCGACCGGCACAACGTCAAGGCCAAGACCGACGCCCGGGGGCGGAAGTTCGTCAAGGACACCCGGGGCAGGAACATCGCGGTGATTCACGCCGGCTGGCCCGGCCCGAGCCTCCAACAGGCCCGCTACATCAAGCAGGGGCTGCTGAGCCTGTATAACCGGACGGCGGGGGGGTACAAGAACCAGTCCATCATCCCCTCCTGGAACGACTACCTCTATAACGGCCCGCAGTGCTACGGGCTGATGACCGAGTTCTACCCCCACCGGCGGGAGGAGATCAAGCCGAGGACCGACGAGCTGGACGCGCTCTGGCGGAAGGCCTTCGACGAGCTGGAGACCTACGTGCAACTGGCCGAGGAAGGCGAGGACGCCGAGGCCCTCAAGCCCGCCCAGCAGGCCTTCTTCAAGACCATCCGCGAGGTCTTCAAGCGCTGCCGCGAGCTGCTTGCCGGCAGCCAGCGGGCCTGCCACACCATCAACCGGACCCTCCTGCTGACCCGTCTTCGCGAGCCCGACCTCCAGAAGAAGCACTACCGGCGCTGGGTCGACAAGATGGTCGAGACGCTCTCGCCGCTGATCCGGGCGTATGCCGAAGGCCAGTTCGAGCAGGGGATCATCCAGCGCGACGGGACCGTGGAGAAGGCCCTCGAGAAGTTCCCCAGCACGATGCTGCCCCTGCTGCGGCGGGACGTGAAGCGGCTGCTGCCGAGGGAGAAGTTCAACCGGCTCATCTTCTATCCGTTCCGGTACCGCAGCCTGATCACCGGCGAACGCTGCCCGCCCTCCGACGCGGACTACCAGGCCGAGCGCAAGAGCATGGCCGCCGCCCTCAAGGCCGACCCCAAGCTGAAGGCCTACGCCGACGAGCGCCGGAAGCTGCTGGCCAGGCATTTCCACGACGCCGTCACCAACACCGTGCAGGTCATCCGCAAGCACATCTTTGCCCGCGGGCTTCTGACCAGGAACATCAACGCCCTCGCCGAGGGCGTCGATTACTCCGACAAGGTGCAGGAGAGGCTCGACGCCCGCAAGGCGGCCAAGGAGGGCCGCGGGCAGGACCTGGCCCGGCTCAGCAAGGACGGGCTGCCGGACCCGTCGGCCCGGCTGGTGGCGCTGCAATACGGGCTGAGCAAGGGAGGGCTGGTCGAGCCGGTTCTCTGTCCCCAGCGGCCGGGGTTCATCACCGAGACCTTCCCGGGCGCGGCCCTTCGGGGGGGCGTGCCCAGGAGGCCGCCGACGCCCGCCAAGTGGGGTCGCGTCACCCAGGCGGAGATTCCCTGCCCGTTCAGGGATTCCCCCGCCTTCGAGGCCATTCCTTTCCTCAGCCGATTCCCGCGACTCGACGGCGATCTGAGGGACTGGGGCATGATCCGCCCCCTCGTCCTCACCCCCTACGGCGACCTGGTCAAGGACAGGTACCGCGGCCGGCCGATCATCCTCTACGCCGCCTGGAACTACCAGGGCTTCTTCTTCGGCTACCAGGTCCACCAGCCGGTGGCGGAGTTCTTCTATCCCGAGCAGTACCGCACGAAGGCCCGCCGGCGGCCCAGTTGGGCCGGCGGGGGATTTACCGGACGCGTGAGGGCGATCCGGGAGAAGGGCTTCAACTGGATGTGCAGGGGGGATCACCTCCGGCTGCTGTTCGACACGCTGGACGCCCGGAGCGTCACCCGCGGCGACCGGCACACGCAGGAGTTCGTCGTCATCCCCATGGGCAGCGACACGGACCCCACGCTGCCCGGGTTCGAGCGGATCATCAGCTCCAAGCGCGACGCCGAGGCCACCGAGTGGCGCAGGATCATCGCCAGCGGCCGGGGCTTCCTGCCCCAGCCGCCGCCCGAGCACGGGCCCGACGGCACCGGCCCCTACCGGGCGACCCGGATGCACGAGGCGGCCAAGCTGGAAGACCAGGGCTATACCGTCGAGGTCTTCATCCCCCGGAGCCTGTTCCGGGTGCCGGTGTTCGCCCCGGGCTGGCACATCGGCTTTGACTGCGCCGTCGCCGTCGGCGGCCAGGGCGAGTTCCGCGGGCAGTACTGGTCGCGCGGGCAGGACGCCGTTCCCGGCGACGAGGGCGTGGGCGTTTCCCCCAGGAAGTGGGGCGACGTGCTGCTGCTGGGCACCGATCCGTTCCTCGCCGTCCAGGACGCCGACCGGAAGGGCACCCTGACCAAGGCCGTTGTCCCCGGGCACTCCTACCTGCTGACCGTCATCGACCCCGACCGCAACGTATACGCCTCCGCCGAAGACAGCATCCTCGTCAGCGCCGAGGTGGCCTCCTGCCTGCCCGCCGGCGCCAGGCACGGCAAGGACAAGGACATCGAGGTCTTCCTCCTGACCGAGACCGAAAAGAACTCCGGAATCTTCCGCGGGTACGTCAACACCCAGCCCGGCACCGGCCGGAAGGTCCAGGCCGTCCTGGAGGTCATGCCCGGCGAGGAGGTCCGCTTCGGCTACGTGGACATCGGCAACGCCAAGGGCCGGCGGAACGTCGTCTTCGAGCTGCGGCTGCCCGTGATCGCGCCGGTCATGCACCTTGCCCGGGCCCCCGCGCCGAAGTGAGCGCCCGCCCCCCAGTGCCCCCGCGACGCGCGGGCGCAAGCAGGAGCAGCCAGACCGTGCCGAAGTCAAAGCACACGCCGGCTTCCCGGCCGCTCGCGGGCGTGCGGGCGGGGGGGGCCGTCCTGATCGCCTGCTGCCTGCTGGTGGCGCAGAGAGGGTGCGGCGGGGGCGGCAACCCCCGCACCCAGCCGAAGGATGATCAGCCCCGGAACGGCTTCCAGACCCCCGAGGAGATCCCCGGGCTGAAGGAGGCCGGGGTGGACGAGGAGAGCCCCGGCGCCGCGGAGGTCATGGTCAAGTCGACCTACGACCGCCAGGAGAAGGAGACGTTTCGGTACGACAGCAGGCACCCCGCCGGGACCATCAAGGGCAGTTGCGTGTTCCTCAAGCCCGACCGCCGGGCCTTCCCCCCGCCGCAGCCCGTCCGCTTTGAAGGCGCCAAGGCCATCGGCAGCCCCCGGCCCAAGGAGGTGGACTACTACAAGACCATCGAGATCAAGGAGGCGCGCTGGTTCGTTCCCGTCGGGGGGGGAAAGCACCTCACCTTCCGCCCGGTGAACGTGGTGCTGCGGCTGCGGGACGTCAAGATCGGGCGCCACCCGCCGCTGGACCGGTCCGTCCTGGTCGTCCACCAGGGACGCATCATACCCGGCGACGACTCCAACGGCGGCGCCAACAACGTCCAGTTCAGCCCGCTCCACGAGCGGGCCCAGTTCACCACCTGGGACGAGTTCCCCTCGCACGTCGTCCTCACCCGGGCCGAGACCCGCCAGGTCGTCTTCGAGGGAACCGTCAGCTACGCCCACGGAAAGAAGGGCACGCGGAACCAGGCCGGCCATCTCGCGTACAGCCCCCAGTTCATCATCACCGACCCCATCCGCGCCCCCGGCATCTACGTCGTCACCGACAAACGCCACCCCTGGATGAAGGGGTACCTCTTCGTCGTCGAGAACCCCTACGTGGCCGTCACCGGCACCAGGCTGTACCACGGGAGGTCCAACTGGCAGATTCAGGGCGTTCCCCCCGGCCGGCACAAGCTGGAGGTCTGGCACCCCGAGTTCGAGCCCGTCGAGCGGGTCATCGAGGTGGAGGTCAAGCCCAGCCAGATCGCCGAGGTCCTCGTCCGCTTCCACCCGCCCCGTCCGCCGAAGTCCGAACCACGAAAGCGGAAGTCCGACGAGACGGGCGCAAAGCCGCCGGGCGAGTCGAAGGAATAGCCCGCCCCGGGCGGACGGAACCAGGGGTGGGTCCGGGCGTTGGGTCGCCCGGCCCGTTGACAGAAGGAGGTGAACCGTGGGACACGTGATGGCGGAGATCTGTGCCGCCGTGGCCGCCCTGGCCGCGGCCGGACCCGCCGAGCCGGCCGATCGGCTCGTGCTCGATGAGTCCTGCTACAACCGGGCGTACGTGCAGTTCGCCGTGGACCGCATCGCCCCGGAGCTGGTCAAGCGCGAGGGCGAGAAGGTCCTCGACGCCGGAACCCTGCGGGCGCTGAAGCGCCACGTCCGCTCCGTCCTCAAGTACATGGGCAGGGAATGGGACGAGGCCGAGTGGATGGACAACGCCTACGTCCTGTATCGCCAGGGGCAGGCCTGGTCGGCCGATAAGCACGGGCGGATGAGCGCGCTCGCCTCGCGCCCGCCCCCGCCGGCGGACTGGGCCAAGCCGGAGTTCGACGACTCCGGCTGGCCGAAGCTCCGAAGCTCGCTCATGGTGGGCCATCCGCCCCCGGCGGCACGCGACGACGTCGACGCCCTGGGCCGGCGGGCCGGGTTCTTCCGCTACCGCTTCACCGTGCCCGACCCGGCCCGCGCGGGGAAGCTGACCCTCCGCCTCGTCTACCACGGCGGGGCCCGCGTCCTCGTCAACGGCGCCGAGGTCGGTCGCGGGCACCTGCCCGACGGACCGATCGGCCCGGAGACCCGGGCCGAGCCGTATCCGCTCGCGGCGTACGTCAAGCTGGACGAGGCCGGACGGATGGTCCGGCAGAATCGCGGCCGGCAAAAGAACATCCCCGTGCTGCTCGACGACGTCTACGGCCGCTACGAGGACGCACCCGTCGCCAGGGGCTACGGCGTGCCCAGGAAGGTGACCGGCACGCACAGGATGGGCCGGCACGGGCAGCACGGCAGCTACTTCACGCGAAAGGACTGGGAGACGGTCCGGAAACTCCGCGACAGGGCCCTCGGCCCGGTCACGATCCCCCCCGACCTGCTGCGGAAGGGCACCAACGTCCTGGCCGTCGAGGTCCGCACCGCCGACCTGCATCCGGTGACCGGCGGGTACGGGTGGCGGACCGTCTTCGTGTCGCCCTGGTACAGCGTCTTCTGGTTCCACGCCCAGCTCCTGAAGATGGAGCTTCGCTGCCAGGGCGGGGATCTCCCCTCCATGCACCGCCGGCCAGAGGGCGTTCAGGTCTGGGCCGAGGACGTCCACCGCCGCCTGTTCTCCTCGGAGTACTCCGACGCCGGGGAGGCCACCGGGACGCTGCGGTTCGTGGGCGCGGCCAACGGCAGCTTCGCCGCCCAGCTCGTGGTCGGCTCACGCCGCGAGGTCAAGGCGCTGCGGGTCGTCGGCGGGGACCTCCGGCACACCGGCGGCAAGGGCACGATCCCGGCCGGGGCCCTCCGGGTCGCCTGCATGGTCCCCCATCCCGTCGCCGACATGGGCTACCTGTCCCGCGGGGGACGCGACCCGGGCAGGAAGTTCAAGGCCCACGTGGTGAAGACCTATCTCCAGCGCTACGGCCGGCCGGGACGCACCGTCGCCGCGCTCTCGAAGGCCCAGATCCAGGAGGCCGGCCGGAGGCTTCAGTTCTACGACCACATCTCCGCCCGCGCCCGCGCCGCCGTCGAGGCCGACACCTGCCGGCCCGTCTGGCTGACGCTGAACGTTCCCCCCGACGCCGCTCCCGGCGCGTACCGCGGCCGCGTCCGCGTCCAGGCCGAGGGCCTCAAGCCGGTCAGCGTCCCCGTCGAGGCCGAGGTCGTCGGCTGGCGCGTCCCCGACACCCCCGACTGGCAGGTCGTGATGCAGATCGAGCAGTCCCCCTACGCCGTCGCCGGCCGGTACAGCGTCCCCCTGTGGTCGGAGGAGCACTTCCGGCTGATGGAGGCGAGCTTCCGCCACCTGGGACGGATCGGCTGCGACTGGCTGTTCATCCCCGTCCTGTGGAACACCGAGCTGGGCAACCTCCGCGACAGCCCGCTGCGGTGGGTGCGGAAGGGCGACGGCGGCCTGACGTTCGACTACCGCATCATGGACCGCTACATCGACCTGGCCGTCAAGCACCTCGGGCGCCCGCGGGTGATCTGCTTCCTGGTGATGCACGGCGGGAAGTCCGAGCTCATCCAGGTGGGCCTGCTGGCTGAGAAGACCGGGCGCATCGCCCCGCACGACGTGAGCCCCGACTCGCCCACCTACGCCGACCACTGGCGGGCCTTCGGACGCTCGCTCTACGCCCACATGCAGCGGCGAGGGTTGGAGAAGTCGATGTACTGGGGCTACATGTGGGACGGCGAGGGCGACCCCAACCTCTCCCGCGTGCTCCTCCCGGTCGCGCCCGACGTGTGGTGGGCCTCCGGCGGGCACGGGCACGGGTACCGCCCGATCTATAAGGCCAACTCCAAGATCTACAACGTCGCCTACGGGATCCGCAGCAAGAAGGGGTGGAAGCGCTCGGACATCCACCTGCTGAATCCCCGCGGGGGCGGCACGGTGCTGGCCTGCGGCGGCACCAGCGCCCCGGCCACCTTCCGCCTCGTGGTGGATCGCGCCCTCGTCGCCGGGTGCAACGGCATCGGGCGGATCGCGGCCGACTACTGGGACAACGTCTACTTCCGCGGGTGCAAGGCGTGGCACTACCTGATCCCCGGGATGGCCGTCGCCAGCTACGTCCTCTGGCCCGGGCCCGAGGGCGCCGAGAGCAGCCAGCGCTTCGAGATCCTCCGCGAGGGCACGCAGGAGGGCGAGGCCCGCATCTTCCTGGAGCAGGCCGTCGATCGCGGAAAGCTGCCGGCGGAGCTGGCCGGAAAGGTCGCCGACGTGCTGTTCCGGCACAACCAGGAGAACTTCTTCATTCCCGTCTCGGCCTCCAGCCGCTTCGTGTCGTACTTCTCGGGCTGGCAGGAGCGGTCGCGCCGGCTCTTCGGCGCCGCCGCGGAGGTCGCCGCCGTGGAGGGCCTGGACGTGGACCGCGGACGGGTCGAGGTGACCATCCCCGCGCGGGGGCGGAAGCGCATCCTGCTGAGGCTCCGCAACTGGACCGGCGCGCCCCGGGCGTGGAAGATCGAAGGCGGCACCGGGTGGATCGTGCCGGAGAAGACCTCCGGCAGCACCGCCGGCCACGACGAGCTGCCCGTGACGCTGGACGCGGCCGGGGTCCCCGCCGGGGGAAAGGCCAAGGCCACGCTGACCGTCGTGGACGTCGCGGCCGGGAACCGGTTCCCCGTGGAGATCGCCGCGGGCGTGGGCAAGGTCTTCGACTTCACCCCGCCGGACGGCGACACGGCCCGCCAGTGGTGGAAGTTCAACTTTCTCCCGCACAAGGGCAAGGTCCCCTTCAACGCGGCGGCGGGCGGGCGGGAGCGAAAGGACGTGGTGGTGCTGAACCGTTCGGCGGCCACGATTCGCTGGAAGGCATCGGCCTCGGCGCCCTGGGTGGAGGTCAAGCCGTCTTCGGGCGCGGCGGGTCCGCGGTCGCCGGTCGTCCTCTCGGTCACGGCCTCGCCGCCGGAGGGGGCATCGGGCCGTCACGACGTGGCGCTGACGGTGGCGGAGGAGGGCGGCCCGGCCCGGATCGAGGTGCCCCTGGCCGTTGACCAGGGCCAGTTGTTGTTCGACATTCCACCG
>CAZNSB010000024.1:13199-16346 GCA_964575155.1 uncultured Planctomycetaceae bacterium
GTGCCCCGGGCCGTTCACGTGGTCCCGCCTTACCGCCGGCCCGCCCGGCCCGCCGGACGGGCCGTCCCCGTCGATCCGGCCATGTACAAGTCCCTGCTGAAGGCCTACCGCGGGGCGACCGGGAACACGTGCGGCGTCCAGACGATCGACGCGAAGGTCCGCAAGCAGCTCGGCCGGCTCGACGACCGCGGCTTCCAGCGGACCATGAGGGGCTGCGCGCCGTACGAGGCCGTCTTCGACATCGAGGGTAAGGGCTTCTCGGGGTTCTTGGCCGAGGTCGGCTTCCCCGCGCGATGGACCGGGGTGGTGGGCCTGAGCCTGTCGGCGGGACCGGAGGGCGACCGACTCAACTACGAGATTCACGTGGACGGCGAGCTGCGGGCGCAGAGCGGCTTCATGGGGCCGGCCGACGACTTCCGCCTGCTGGCCGTCGAGGGCCTCGCCGGCGCCAGGGAGCTGCGGCTCGTGGCCCGCCCCCTCGCCCTGCCGGGAAACTGCACCCACGTCCACTTCTTCGACCCGACGTTCTACCGCAAGTGAGGCGGCGGCCATCCCCGCCCGCCCTCAACTGTCGTAGTACATGTGGAACTCGTGCGGGTGCGGGCGGAGGTGTATCTCGTGCAGCTCCTTGCTGCGCTTCCAGGTGATCCAGGCGTCGATGAGGTCCTCGGTGAAGACCCCGCCGGCGGTGAGGAAGGCGTGGTCGCCCTGAAGGGCGCCGATGGCCTCTTCCAGCGACGCCGGGGTCCTGGGGTATTGCTCCAGCTCCTCGGCGCTCATCTCGTAGATGTCGCGGTCCAGCGGCTCGCCGGGGTCGATGCGGCTGGTGACGCCGTCGATGGCCGCCATGAGCATCGCCGTGAAGGCGAGGTACCCGTTGCAGGTGGGATCGGGGCAGCGGAACTCCAGCCGCTTCGCCTTGGGGCTGGCCGAGTACATCGGGATCCGAACCCCCGCCGAGCGGTTCCGGGCCGACATCACCAGGTTCACCGGCGCCTCGAAGCCCGGAACCAGCCGGCGGTACGAGTTCGTCGTCGGGGCCGCAACGCCGCCGACGCCGAGTCCCGCTCGGTCTGGCCGGAGGGGTTCGCCGTCCGCGAGCTCAGCCGGATCGCCAGCAGCCACCGGGCCCAGGCCGATCTTCGGCATCTGCCTGGGCCAGCAGATCCTCGCCCACGTGCTGGGCGGGAAGACCTACAAGCTCAAGTTCGGGCACCACGGGGGGAACCATCCGGTCAAGGACCTGCGGACCGGGAGGGTGGCCATCACGACGCAGAACCACAGCTTCTGCGTGGACGCCGGGTCCCTCCCGCCCGAGGAGGTGGAGATCACCCACCTCAACCTCAACGACCAGACGCTGGAGGGCCTGCGGCACAAGCGGCTTCCGATCTTCAGCGTGCAGTATCACCCCGAGGCCTCCCCCGGGCCGCACGACGCCAAGCACCTGTTCGGGGAGTTCGCGGAGCTGATGCGGAGGGCGGCGGGATAGCCATGGGCAAGCGCGAGCAGGTACTGGTACTCGACTTCGGCTCGCAGTACACGCAGCTCATCGCCCGCCGCATTCGCGAGCTGGGCGTGTACTGCCGGATCGTCCCCCACGACATCGGCGTCGAGGCCGTCTCACGGACCGGGGCGGGGGCGCTGGTGCTTTCCGGCGGCCCGGCGTCGGTCCTGGCGGACGCCGCCCCCCTCGTCCAGCGGGGCGTCCTGGAGATGAATCTGCCGGTGCTGGGGATCTGCTACGGCATGCAGATGCTGGCCCACGTGCTCGGCGGGAAGGTCGAGCGGCGCGAGGGCAGGGAGTACGGTCTGGCCGCCGTGGGCGTCTGCGAGTGCGAGGGGCTTTTCGAGGGGCTCCCGTCGCGGCTGGACGTGTGGATGAGCCACGGCGACCAGGTCGTCGAGATGCCCGGCGGGTTCAGGCTCCTGGCCGGCAGCGGCGACTGCCGGGTGGCGTACGACATCTCGTCCAAGCCCCCGGGCACGATGGAGTGGGAGTGAGGCAATTGACGATGGTCCATTGCCGATTGTCAATTTGAGATGATTGCGATCATCGATTACGGGCTGGGCAACCTCCAGAGCGTCAAGTACGCGCTGGACCGCCTGGGTGTCGAGTCGGCGCTCACCTCCGACGCCTCGCGGATCGCGGCGGCGCCCGGCGTGATCCTCCCCGGGGTCGGCGCCTTCGGCCGGGCCATGGAGAAGCTCCGGAAGCTGCACCTGCTGGAGGCGACGCGGGAGGCGGCGTGTTCTCCCCGGCCGTTCATGGGCATCTGCCTGGGGCTGCAACTGCTGTTCTCCGAGAGCGCCGAGCACGGGCGGCACGAGGGGCTGGGCGTCCTGGACGGGCGGGTGGTCCGCTTCGACGGCGACCTCATCGTGCCGCACATGGGATGGAACCAGCTCCGCCAGGAAAGGCCCTCGCCGCTGTTCGACGGGGTGGCGGATGAGAGCTTCTTCTACTTCGCCCATTCCTACCACGCCGTCCCTGCCGACGCGGCGGCGGTCATCGGCTGCACGGCCTACGGCGGCCGGTTCGCCTCCGCCGTGCAGCAGGGAACGGTCTTCGCGACCCAGTTTCACCCGGAGAAGTCCGGCCCGGCGGGGCTGAAGATGCTGGCGAACTTCTGCGGACTGTGCGAGAGCGAATGCTAGCCAAGCGAATCATCCCGTGTCTGGACGTCAAGGACGGGCGCGTGGTCAAGGGCACCTCGTTCGTGAACCTCCGCGACGCCGGCGATCCGGTGGCGTGCGGGCGGGGGTACTCCGAGGCCGGCGCGGACGAGCTGGTGTTCCTCGACATCACCGCCACGCTGGAGGCGCGGCGGACGATCCGCGAGCTCGCCGCCCGCGTCGGGCGGGAGGTCTTCATCCCCTACACCATCGGCGGGGGCATCGGAAGCCTGGACGACATGTCCGCCCTGCTCCAGGCCGGCGCCGAGAAGGTCTCCATCAACACGGCCGCCGTGAGAAACAGGCGGCTCGTCCGCGAGGGCGCCGAGGCGTTCGGCAACCAGGCGGTGGTGGTGGCGGTGGACGCCAAGCGGGTCGAGACCGCCGGCGTCTCGCCCGCCCCCCCCCGATGGGAGGTGTACGTCGACGCCGGCACCACGCCGACCGGCATCGACGCCCTGGAATGGGTCGTCG
>CAZNSB010000024.1:16356-21002 GCA_964575155.1 uncultured Planctomycetaceae bacterium
CTGCTGACCTCCATCGACGCCGACGGCCACCGGGGCGGGTACGACTGCGGGCTGACCGCCGCCGCCCGCCGCGCCGTCTCCATCCCCGTGATCGCCTCCGGCGGGGCCGGCTCGCCCGGCGACATCCACCGCGTCCTGACCGAGGGCGAGGCGGACGCCGCCCTCGCCGCGTCGATCTTCCACTACGGGCACTACACCATCGCGGAAGTGAAGGACTACCTGCGGAACCGCGGGGTGCACGTGAGGACATAGACCATGGCCAAGCACATCTTCGTCACGGGCGGCGTGGTTTCGTCGCTGGGCAAGGGCATCACGGCGGGGACCCCTCCGCGACCCGGACGCCTTCGCAGGCGGGTTCGCGGCGTCCACCTGCCTCCGCCCGGGTTCCTATCCCAGCCCCAGCCGCTTTCTTTGCCCTCCGGCCTCCCGTGGGGCCTGGCCGCGGCAGGCGCTGGTAGTGCAGTGGGGCCACCGCCCGGGGGGGGTACACCCCCACCCAAGAGGCCCCGCCCGCGCTCACTTTGCTCCCTCCGGAGCCCGCTGAATCTTGGCGATGGCCTCGGCGGCACAGCGTCTCACCGAACTGTCTTTGTCCTTCGAGGCCCGCCGCAGGGCGGGGAGGGCCGCCGCCGCTGGCGCAGCGATCTGACCCAGGGCCTTGGCCGCACGCCGGCGGACCGCGGTGTTGGGAGAGCCGAGGGCCCGAATTAGGGCGGGCACGGCCGGCCCGCCGATGCGTCCCAAGGCCTTGATTGCCTGATTGAAGGAGCCACGAACGTCGGACCCCGACGTGGCGAAGTCTGTCAGGTTGGCGACCAGGGCGGGGACGGCCGCCTTGGCTGCCGGGCCAAACGTGCCCAGGCCCTCGGCGGCCGCTGTGCGGACGTCGGCGTCGGGGTCGGCCAGGGCCCGGATGAGCGGGCCGACGGCCGATGGCACGTACCCGATTTGGCCAATGGCATCGGCGGCCCGGCGGCGCAGCAACCAGTCGCGATGGGTCAGGCAGGCCAAGAGGGCCGGGGCCGCGGGCCTCGCCTCAGGGCCCATCCTGCCGAGCGCCGCCACGGCATCGGGGTTGCCTTCCTTCGCCGCCTTGATGAGGGCGGGCAGGACCGCCTTATGCCGGGCGCCCACCCCGGCCAGGGCCAGGGGGGCCTGGCCCCGCACGCGCCAGTCCCTGTCCCCCATGGCCTTGAGGATAGCGGGCACGGCCGGAGAGCCGATCCGCGCCAAGGCGGTGGCGGCGCATGACCTCCCGCAGAAGTTCCGGTCTCTCAGGGCCTCGACCAGGGCGCCCACGGCCCCGGCGGGAAGGGGACGGATGCGCGGCAAGGCCAGCGCGGCCTGCATGCGAACGTGCACGCTGCTATCTCTCAGGGCCGAGACCAGGGCGTCTCCGGCCGGGGCGGCCGGCGGACCCAGCCGGCCCAGGACGTCGGCGGCCGCATAGCGCACGTCCGAGTCCTTATCCTTCAGGTCGGCAGTCAGCGCGGGAACCGCCTTGGTCACGTCTCCGGCGATCCGCGCCAGGGCCACTCTGGCGAGCGCACGGACGTGGGCGTCGCCGTCCTTCAGGGCGCGCGTCAGCTCAGGTGCTGCCGCCTTCGCTGGCGGGCCGATCTCACCCAGTGCGCTGGCGGCAGCGCGCCGGAGATACCTGTCCTTGTGCTCGAGGAACCGGGACACGTCCCGCACGGCCGGGGCCGCCGGCGGCCCCACGCCGCCCAGGGCCCACAGGCACGCGCGCTGGACCTCCTCGTGCTTGTCCTTCAGACCCGCCCGCAAGGCAGGGACAGCCTTAGCCGCCGCGGGACCCAAGGCGGCTGGAGTGAAGCGCGAGAGCGCCTCGGCCGAATCCTGGCGAACGTACTCGTTGCCATCGCTGAGGGCGTGCACGAGGGCGCCGAGCGCCTCGACCGGCGGCGGCTGGATGCAGCCCAGGGCCACGGCCGCCTGGCTGCGAACGTACCAGTCGTCGTCTCTCAATGCGCCGATCAGCGCGGGGACGACCCCCTCGATCGCCGGGCCGATCTCGGCGAGCCATTCGGCGGCCTCGCTCTCGCCGGCCCGGAGCTGGCAGATCAGTTGCCTGACTAGCTGGCGACGGGCGGCGCGGATGGCCTGCTCGTCGTCGTCGGCAGACGGCGCCAGCAGCCCGGTGACAAGCACCAAAGCCAGTCCGCCACATGTCATTTCGTTCCCCTTTACGCCACTCCCGTTGGCCGGGGAGAGCGTAGCAGCGCTACAGCCTGTCCTGAATCTGCGGGCTCAACAGGGCGGCCTTGCCAAGAGGGCCAACCTTCACCCGGGTCCGGCCCCGGTCGCCAGGCCGAGTTTCTCTCTTTCCTCTCTGGCCTCTTCGCTGCCGGCCAGCGGCGTGGGGCGCAGGGGGACCTGCCCGGTCCTCCACCAGAACCTGGCGTCGGCGCGGGCGACCGCGAGGTCGAGGTTGCGGAGCTTGGCGCCCTGCTCGCAGACGAGGATCGGCCCGAGGCGGTAGAGGCCGGTGGCGCTGGCCCCGAAACGGGCGAGCATCTGCGCGTGCCTCTCGCGCATGGCCTGGCGGGCGGATTCGAGGGTGGGGTACTGCCGCCGGAAATCGACCAGTGCCTGCTCGATGTAGAGGAACCCGGCCCCGCGGGGGATGACCCTCTCGGGGCAGGGACAGGCGTTGTCGGAGCACCGGCCGTTTCCAGGGGGCACGTCCGATGCGAAGTGGGGCATGGCCCTTCGGGCGGCGAGGTCGGCGGCGGCCTGCTGAATGGGGATGGGCGGGGGGACGCGGTTGGCGTGTCCGCACGTGGGGCACTTCTCCGTCTGTCCGACGAGGCCCTCGGGAGACTCCATGTCCGCCGCGCATCGCCTGCATTGATACCGGATCACCGCGCCTTCCTTTCGCCTCGCCCTGCCGCGAGACAAACAGGTTGAAAACCTGTTCCACCCGTAGATTCAAACTTGACGCGACGCTAGTCTCGCGTCCCCGCCGATCAGCTCCGGAAGAGGTTCCTGGTTGCGAAGACGGGGTCGCAGGTGAGGTTGACGCCGAGCCTCCTCAGCCCGGTCTCGTCGCCCGGCGTGGGAATGTGGGTCATGTGGACCTCGCACCCGGTCAGCTCGGTCAGCTTCTCCATCGCCAGCCGGGCCGTCGGGTTCGTCGTCGAGCTGATGCTCAGGGCGATCAGCGTCTCCTCCAGGTCGAGGCTGACGGACTTTCGGCCGAGGACCTCCTCCTTCAGCCTGGCGATGGACTCGATGATGATCTCCGGGAGCAGGTGGAGCCTCTCGGGGATGTCGGCGAGGCGTTTGGCGGCGTTGAGGACCAGGCTGGAGGCGGCGTGCATGAGGGGGGAGTTCCGCCCGGTGACGATGCAGCCGTCCTTGAGCTCGATGGCGGCCCCGCAGAAGATTCCCTGGTCGCCCTTGTCGTTTGCCTGCTGGGCGGCGACGACGGCGTCTCGGGCCGGCGCCACCACGCGACGGTCCGCCGGGCCGACGCCGAGCTCCTCCATGAGCAGCTCGGCGCGCTGGACGGTGCGGGCGTCGGCGGCGCCGAGGGCGTACTCGCACTTGTACCGGAAGAGCCTGCGGATCGTCTCCTGCGTGGCGGCGTCGCGGACGGCGTCGTCGTCGGTGATGGCGAAGCCCGCGCGGTTGACCCCCATGTCGGTGGGGGAGGCGTAGGGGGATTCGCTGCCGGTGATCTTCTCCAGGATCCGCTTGACCACGGGGAAGGCCTCCACGTCGCGGTTGTAGTTGACGGCGGCCTCGCCGCGGGCGGCCAGGTGGAAGGGGTCGATCAGGTTGAAGTCGCCCAGGTCCGCGGTGGCGGCCTCGTAGGCGACGTTCACCGGGTGCTTGAGCGGGAGGTTCCAGATGGGAAAGGTCTCGAACTTGGCGTACCCCGACGGGGCGCCCCTGCGGGTGTCGTGGTAGAGCTGCGAGAGGCAGGTGGCCAGTTTCCCGCTGCAGGGCCCGGGGGCGGTAACGACGACGAGCGGCTTTCGGGTCTCGATGTAGGGATTCGCGCCGTACCCCTCGTCGCTCACGATCCGGTCCACGTCCGTCGGGTACCCCCCCGTCGGGCCGTGCGTGTACACCCGTATGTCCCGCCGCTGCAGCTTCGTCTTGAACTGCGATGCCGAGGGCTGGTGCTCGAAACGCGTGATCACGACCGCCGCGATGTCCAGGTCCCAGTCCCTCAGGTCGTCGATCAGCTTCAGCGCGTCGGAGTCGTAGGTGATGCCGAAGTCCGCCCGCACCTTCTTCCTCTCGATGTCCCCGGCGTAGATGCACAGGATGATGTCCGCGCGGTCCCGAAGCTCCTGAAGCAGCCGCATCTTCACGTTCGGGTCGAACCCCGGCAGCACGCGCGAGGCGTGGTAGTCGAACAGGAGCTTGCCGCCGAATTCGAGATACAGCTTGTTGTGGAACCGCTCGACCCGTTGGAGGATGGCCCGGCTCTGCTCGGCGAGGTACCTCGCGTTGTCGAAACCGACCTTCTCCGGCATGCGTCGCCTTTCCCTTTCCCTTTGCAGACTTGAAGTCCCTGTATAGCCTCTGGGGCGGGTTTGCTCAAGGGCCGGCATCGCTGAGTGTCGAACCCGAATAGTAATGTCCGGTCTTAACCAGATAAGAATGTCCGCTTT
>CAZNSB010000025.1:0-20980 GCA_964575155.1 uncultured Planctomycetaceae bacterium
GCGCGGAGGTGCGCGTGGCGGTCGCTGGTGCGGACGTTCTTGGTGCCCAGGGCGCCCGCCTTGTTCAGCCGCAGGTAGCCGTACTGGACGTCCACGGCGCCGTAGTTGTTGTTGAGGTTGCTCATCCAGAAGGCGGCGCCGGTGGTCTCCCCGCCATACAGCATGAGGGTGCCGGTGCCGGTGATGCGCCCGTCGAGATAGATCGTGCAGTCGCCCATGCCCCCCCAGCGCGAGAGGATCTGGGCCCCGCCGGCCTGAATCTCCCAGGGATTGACGAAGGTCCGCTCCCGGGGGCTGCTGATGTAGTACGCGGTCACGCGGGCGCCGCCGCCGATGTGCACCGTGCCGGTGCCGAGGGTGCCGGAGTGGCTCAGGCTTCTCAAATCCAGGCCGTTATTGCCGGCATACCATTCGCCGGTGAAGGTCTGGTCGTTGTCGTAGCCGACACACAACGTCCTGCCGCTGCCGTTGATCGCGATCGGGTCGTTGCCGTGGATCGCGCTGTAAAGCCTGTATGTCCTGCTGGAGGGGAGCTTGATCTCGGAGGGGGCGGTGACGTCGAGGGCGGCGTAGAAGTTGCGGTGGCCGGTGCTCATGTTGAGCGTCCCGCCGGCCAGCTCGACGTTGTAGTCGCGGTTCTCGACGTTGGCGCCGGCGTAGACCTCGGCGCCGCCGTTGACGACGACGTTGGCGGCCCCGAGGCCGCCGGACTGGGTGGCGGCGAAGTAGAGCTGCCCGCCGTTGTTGACGTTCACCGTCGGCCCGGTCACGGCGCCGTTGCCGATGACCTTGAGGACGCCGCCGCTGTTGACGTTGGCGGGGGCGGTGCCCAGGGCGTTCCCGGCCCCGCCGATGCCCAGCGTGCCGGCGTTGACCTCGGTCCCGCCGGTGTAGGTGCTGGCGCCGTGGAGGTTCTGCACCTGGGTGCCGATCTTGGTCAGCTTCACGCTGCCGGTGATGGCGCCGTGGAAGTCCCGGTCGGTGCCGGAGGTCTGGTTGATGGTCAGGTTGGCGACGGCCCCGCTGTTGGTGACCTCGCCGTCCCCGCCGTCCAGGGCGCGGATCTCGGTGTCGACGTTGTTCAGGTCGAAGCTGCCGGGGGCGTTGACGGTGAGGTAGGTGTCGGCGGGGATGCCGCTGGAGGGCTTGACGACGCCCTGGTTGACCACCAGCCCGCCGCTGAAGGCGTTGGAGCTGTTGGCCAGCACCAGCGTGCCGGGGCCGAACTTCGTCACCCCGCCGGTGGTGTCGATCTCGCCGTTGATGGTTGCGGTCTTTCCGCCGGTGACGTAGATGACCGCCTCGTCCGTGCCCGTCGGGCCGGACTTGAGCTTGGGGTCGACGTGGAGGTTCTCGTTGAGGATCAGCCCGCCGCCGTGGAGGGTGATGGTGCTGGCCGCCGTCTCGCCGATGTTGTCGGAGGCCTTCAGGGCGTAGCACTCGGCGTCGGCGGAGAGGTCCTCGCCGGCGTTTTCGATCTTGTGCGTGCCGGTGGCCAGGGCCAGGGAGGACCCGTCGTAGGTGACCTTGTCGAACCCGGCGGGGCCGTGGGTGAGGAAGTCCCCGCTGGAGGTCTCGCCGACGATGTACGGCCCGACCATGCCGTTGGTCTCGCCCGGCGGGGAAGTCAGGGCGAACCTCTCGCTGCCGCCGAGGCTCCCGCTGACCGGGTCGATCATCAGGGTGGCCCGCGGGCTGCGGGTGGCGGAGTTCATCTGGAGGATGGCCGAGCCCCCGCCGCTGGCGTCCAGGCGGACGACCGCGCCCTTGCCGTAGGTCAGGTCGTTCTTGGTGACGGTCGCCCCCCCGGCGGCCGAGGCCAGCTCCAACCGGGCGCCGGTGATGCTCACGTCCCCCCCGGCGGCGCCCAGGGAGTGGACCCCGCCCGACGCCACGCCCTTCAGCACCCCGCCGGTGATCTTCAAGCCGCTGAAGACGTTGGAGGTGTTCGCCAGCTCCACCTTCCCGCGGCCGGTCTTGATGATGTCGTTGGCCCCGCCGGCCAGGGCGGTGGGGAACTGGACGACGGTGTTGTTGTGCCCGGCGCGGAGGGTGGTGTCCTTGTTCAGGGTGATGGTGCCGTTGAAGACGCTGGTGCCGGCGACGTCGCTGCCCAGGACGGCCGGGCCGGTGCCTCCGGCCTGGACGGTGACGTCCCGCCCGACCGTGAACGCGCCGTTGGTCATCAGGGCGGCGGTGTCGGCGCCGGAGGTGTTGGCGACGAGCACGGCCGAGGCGGCGTTGCCGAGGGGGCTGTTGGCCGAGACCGGGCAGTTCCCGCCGACCAGCAGCCTGCCCGCCAGCACGCTGGTGACGCCGTCGTAGCTGTTGGCCCCGCTCAGGTACAGCGTCCCGGCGCCGCTCTTGGTCAGCCCGGCGCCGGTGCCGGCAATCGCCGCGGAGACCTTCATGTCGTGGTCGGCCCCGCCGTTGGCGATGTCGAAGGTCCGGGTGGCGGCGTTCAGGTCCAGGTTGCCGGTGATCTCGGCCATGGCGACGCAGGCGACGCCGGTGACGCCGCTGCCGTTGCCGCCGATGGTCAGCGTGCCGGCTCCGGTGGCGATCGTCCCCCCGGTCATCTCCACCGCGTCGATGGTCTCGTCGTTGCCGTTCAGGTCGAACTTGCCGTCGCGGCGGATGAAGACGTCCACGCGGTCGTCGATCTGGTCGGACTGGTCGAGTCTCACCACGGCCGAGTCCGCCGCGCCCGCGTTGTCGCCGATGTACAGCCTGCTGTAGCTCTCGTTGTAGTAGTCAATGGCCTCGGCGCCGGTCTTGTCCAGCAGAAGCGTCCCGTCGTAGGCGTACGTCCGGCTCTTGTGGGTGTTGTTGACGTTTCCGGCGAGCACCATGGTGCCGGCGCCGATCTTGTGGAGGTAGTTCTTGTAGCCGCCGCTGTACAGGGCCGTGGTGATGACCAGGTCCTCGGCCGCCGCCCCGTCTGCGATATCGAAGGTGTGATTGTACAGATCGCCATGCAACTGGATCTTGTCGATCCGGGAAGAAGTGGCGCTGGCGACGGTCCGCACGCCGCCGTAGAGGTACACGTGGCTGCCCCACACGACGGTGGAGCTGTTCATCACCAGGTCATTCTGGCCGCCCCAGATCCCGACGTAGACGTCGGTGTTGCCGCTGAGGGTGTTGTTGTTGAGGATCAGGTCCCCGCCGGCGTACAGCTTGCCGCAACTGGTGACCTGGCCGCCGTCGTTGATGGTCAGGCCGCCGTAGAAGTACACCCGGCTGCTGGTGCCGCCGCCGGTGACCAGGCCGCCGTCGTTGACGGTCACCGCCCCGTCGAACCGCTCGTACTCGTTGCTCACGTTCAAGAGCCCGCCGGCGTAGACGGTCACGTCGCCGTCGCCCATCTGGTAGTCGTCCAGCAGCTCCACCTCGCCGCCGTTGTTGATCACCAGGTCCCCGGCGATGGCGACGTAGGTGTCCTTCTTCTTGAGGTACAGCTTGCCGGCGTTGACGGTGGTGGTGCCCGCGTAGGTGTTGTGGGCGTACTCCTGGTTGCCGATCTGGAGGACGTTGGCGCCCTCCTTGGTCAGCCCGCCGGGGCCGCTGATCACGCCGGAGAGGGTCACCTGTCCGGCGCCCGTCATCGTCATGGTCGTGTCCACGGCCAGGTCCAGGTCGTTGGCGATGGACATGGCGCTGTTGTCGTTCTGCGTCAGGGCGGTGCCGGCGCCGGCGAACTGGATCTGGCTGCCGGTCAGGTTGAACGCCCCCGCCGTGGGGTCAAACGTCAGCGAGTTCAGAATGAACGGGTCGGCGATGTCCTGGTCGGGGTTCAGACCGACCGCGCCGGCGAAGATGATGCCGGTGGTCTCCGAGCTGCTCGGGCCCGGGCTGGCGGTCCAGTTGGCGATGTTTGCCCAACTGATCCCGTCGCCGCCGCCATCCCAAGTCCAGTCGGCGGCCCCGGCCGGCCCGGCCACGATCAGCGCGCAAACAGTCCCTACGAGTACAATATAGTCCTTAAACATTGTTCTGCCTCCGTTTCCTCAGTGTCCCTACCGCCTTTTATGAACTGCCCCGCGCCAACCTTTGGCGCTTTAATAAGTGTCTCATGATAATAATACAGCCCCCGCCGATTTGTCAAGCCATTTCTTGCCGCTATTCGCCTCTTTTTGGGGGATACTCGCCGGCATACCGAGAGTATCGGTCTGTTTCAGGGCAGCGCAGCATCGTCGCAGGTCGGCCCCACAGCCAACGCAGCGTTCCCCCGGGCCTTCAACCATGCCAGGAGTTGCTCTGCCGGCGGGCGTGGGGCCGGCGATGGGTCGGGGCCGGCGGCGCCCGCCGAAGTCCGATCGCCCGGTGAACTCGCTTGACCGGGCCGGCGGCAATGACGGAAAATGCCCCCGCCATGAAGCACCGGATTCCCCAGCCCCCGGCGGGGGCCATGGAGGCGAGGCGGTGACCCGGCGGCGCATCGCGCCCAACCCGGCCCGGATGAAGGCCGAGATCGAGGCCCTGGAGGCCTCGCCCCCGGCCGAGCCCTTCCACCGGCCCCTGGACATCCGCCGACGCCTCAGCCTGGCCCTGCTGTGTCTGCTCAGCAGCTTCCTGCTGCTGATCAGCTTCGCCCCCTTCGACTGCGGGCCGGTGGGCTACCTGGCGCTGGTGCCGTTGGGGCTGGCGGCGGTGGGGGCGCGGAAGGGGCGGTGGGTGCTGCTGTGGGTGTACCTGGGAGGCGTGGCCTTCTGGGCGGCGGGGCTGTACTGGCTGACGTGGATGGCCGTCGCCGGGTACGTCCCCCTGGTGCTGTACCTGGGCGCGTACTGGGTCGTCGCCGCCGCGGTCGTTCGGAAGGCGTTTGCCCGCGGCCTGCCCGTCACCCTGGTCCTGCCGGTGGTCTGGGTCGCCCTGGAGTACGCCCGCGCGTTCGCCCTCAGCGGGTTCACCTGGTTCTACCTGGCCCACAGCCAGTACCGGTGGACCCGGCTGATCCAGGTCTGCGACCTGACGGGGCAGTACGGCGTGTCCTTTTTCGTGGCCATGGTCAACGGGGCCCTCATCGACGCCTTCGCCCAGCCGCTGTTCCGACGGGCACGCGGCGGGCGCGGGCGGATCACCTGGCGGATCGCGGCGGGCGCGGGCGCCTGCCTGGCCTCGGCGGCGGCGCTGCTGGCCTACGGCGGTTGGCGCTTGGGACAGGAGGCGACCCGCCCCGGGCCCAGGGTGGGCCTGGTGCAGTTGGCATTCCCCATCTCCCTCGCCGGCGACCACGCCGAGCCCGAGGAAATCTTCCGCGCCCATCGCGACAACACCGGCGCGCTGGTCGGGGCCGGGTGCGACCTGATCGTCTGGCCGGAGAGCATGGTGGGCTACCCCCACATGGACCCGGCCGTGTGGGCCCATTTGAACCCCCGCGCCGTGGACAAGGAATCACGCCCCGTGTACGACGCCCCGACGCGGGAAGCCATCGAGGCCCGGCAGCGGGCGCTGGGCGAGCTGCGGGACCTGATCAAGGACGCCGGGTGCCCGCTGCTGGCGGGCGGGTCCATGCCGGCGGTGCTGTGGCGGTGCCTGAACTGCGGGAAGGTGCATCGCGGCCCGGAGCTGCCGGAGGAATGCCCCGCCTGCGGCGGGCCGAAGTACCGCTTCGAGCGGGTCAGTCGCTGGCAGTGCCGGCGGTGCCGCCACCGCCACGTCGGCCCGGAGCCCCCCGCGGCATGCCCCGCCTGCGGAGCGCCGCCGGAGCAGTTCGAGGCCGAGTACCTGCGAGGCAATTCCGCGCTGCTGTTCGACCGGGACGAGCAGAACCGTCTCCGGCTGCGGACGCGCTACGACAAGGTGCACCTGGTCCCGTTCAGCGAATGCGTGCCGTTCCGGGACGGCTGGCCGTGGTTCCACAGGCAACTGCGGCGGTTCGTGCCCGAGGTGATGCGGCAACTGGAGCCGGGCGGCGGGGCGGTGTGGTTCCAGGTCTCCTCCGGCGGGGAGGAGTTCTGCTTCGCGGTGCCGATCTGCTACGAGGGCACGTTCGCCCGCGTCTGCCGCCGGCTGGTGATCTCCGAGGGCGCAAAGCGGGCCGACATGCTCGTCAACATCTCCAACGACGGGTGGTTCGTCCGCAAGTATGCCGGCGGACGCAAGGTCCATGCCGGCACCGAACTGGCCCAGCACCTCACCCAGTACGTCTTCCGCGCCGTCGAGTGCCGCGTCCCCGTCCTCCGCGCCGTCAATACCGGCATCAGCGCCCACGTCAATTCCAGCGGCGAGATCCTCCAGCAGGTCTCCCGCCGCGGAAAGCGCGAGATGGTGGCCGGAAACCTGGTCGCGGAAACTTTTGTGGACCGGCGCACTTCCGGCTATAGTAAGCATGGTGACCTGTTCGCCCAGGCGGTCTCCGTCGCGGCGGGCGCGGTGCTGGTTGGGGTGTTCTGGCCCCGGCGAGGAAAGGAATGACAAAGCGTAAGGAAGGCCGGGCATGCGGGATCGTGACGTGATGCGGATCGTTTGGCTTTGCTGCCTGGCCGCGGCCGTCGGTGCCGGGTGCCGGATGCGGCGGAAGGAGATGCAGGTCTCGCCCCGCGACGCCTACGTGGATGCGCGCACCCTCCTGCTGGACTCCGCCGCCGACCCCGACCCCCAGGTCCGCACGCACGCCGTCGAGGCCCTCGCCAGCGTCGAGCCCAAGTCGGCCCGGGGCGTCCTCCTCCAGGCCCTGGGCGACGATCGGCTGCCGGTCATGGCCGCCGCCGTCATCGCCGCCGGCGACATCCGCTGCGCCGAGGCCAAGAAAGAGCTGCTGGAAATGGCCAGGTCCGAAGACCCTGCGCCCCCCCCGAAACTGATGTGCGCCCTCATCTACGCCCTGCACCGGCTGGGGGACGACACCCACACCTCCGGGCTGGGCGCGCTGCTCCACCACGAGGACAAGTACGTCCGCGCCGAGGCCGCCAGGATCATGGGAAAGATGGGAGAGCCCAGCGGCGTCGGGCCCCTCAAGAGCCGGCAGAACGACGAGCGCGAGATCGCGGTCCGGCTGAACATCGCCGAGGCCCTGGCGCTGCTGGGGGACGAGCGCTCCCTGGGGCTGCTGGAGGCCTTCACCAAGGACCAGTACCTGGAGAGCCAGTTGATCGCCATCGAGGGCCTCGGGCGACTCCACCACCCCCGGGCGCGGTACGTGCTCGGCAAGATCGTCCGCGACCGCCAGCAGGACCCGCTGGTGCGGGTGGCGGCGGCGAAGGGGCTGGCCCGGCTGGGGGACGCGTCGGGTTACGGTCGGGCCCTGAGCGCCTTGAGCGAGCCCCGGCGCGTCTTGCGGCGGGCCCGGGGCAGGAAGGCGGAGATCCGCGACGTCGAGGTGGTCGGCCTCCAGACCCAGGCCGCCCTGGCCCTGGGGCACATGAAGAACAAGCTGGCCGTCGATGCCCTACACCCCCTGCTGAACTCCGAACGCGGGTCGGTGCGGGTCGCCGCCGCCCAGGCCATCCTCCAACTGTTGCAGCCCTTCCGAGACGCCGCGGCGCCGAAACCCGCCAAGACGCCGCGGGCCGCCCTCGAGCCGGAAATGGAGGAGCCGGAAACGCCTCTTCCCCGGCGGCCGAAGCTGCACACCTCCGGGGGAAGGGACTGAACGGGCCCGACCGGCTCTGCCAGGTCGCCCGCGGCCCCCTGCCGGACGACAGCCCGCCGGCAGGGGCCGGCAGGCGCTAACTCGTTGGCTCGGAGGAAATTGAATGCCCGTATGAGGCGGGTTCGGCCGATAAGGGAAAGAGCGGTTTTCGGCCCGCCGATGCCCGGCGGCGGGGTGCGGGCAGGAATTCCAGCTCGGGCGGTTCGACCGGGACAGGCAGTGGGTGTACAATAAGGTGTAGGCGTTGCCGGCAGGAAATTGTCTTGACTTGTCTTGGTGCCGGCATAGAATCACCGCCGACCCGCGCCGGTGCGCCGGCCGAAGCCGCTTTCATACATACGCTTATTCGACCACCGCGAAGGGCATGCCCCGCAAGGGCGGGCAGCCCGAGCAACGGGAAGCCACCCGAGACGAACCCGGTGGGCGCCCACAGCCCTGTCGGCCGCCTCCGGCTGCCGCGGGCGCCGGGGCGAAACTGCGGATTTCTTCGCAGGCCTGAACGAACGGCCGGGAAGGAGAGGCAGCGTTGAGCACGTTGACGAAGATCTGTGTCGTGCTGGTGTTCGTCCTGTCGTTGATTGCCTGCGCGGTGTTCTTCCAGAAGGTCGCCACGGACGCGAACTGGAAGGAATACGGCATCCGGCAGCGGCGGCGGGCGAACCTGAACGAGACGGAGGTCCAGCACCAGATGCTGGCGCAGGGGCACTGGCGCCGCCTGTACGAGTCGGAGCGGGACAAGGTCATCAATCTGGATCAGAACAACCGGAACATCCTGGACACGAAGAACAACGAGATCCGCCGGCTGGCGGCCCTGAACGGGGAGCTTCAGGGCAACATCAAGGAGCTGACCGCCCAACTGGAGAATCTCCAGAAGACCCTCCAGGTGCAGATCGATCACGCCAAGGACCTCTCCGCCAAGCTGGACAAGCAGCGCAGCGAGAAGATCGCCACCGAGAACAAGCTCCGCGACCTCCAGGACCAGCTCAAGGAAAACCTCACGCAGATCGAGAGCCTCGTCAAGGCCGGCAAGGTCTACGACGAGAAGATCGCCGAGCTGGAGAAGCAGAACGAGAACCTCGCCAAGGCCCTGCAAAAGGCGACGGACGAGCTTCAGCGCCGCGGGCCGGCAACCGTCACCGCCGGCGGGACCACCGCCTCCGAGCCCGCGCCCGTCCCGACCGACAAGATCGAGGGGTCGGTCATCGCCGTCCGCGACCAACTGGCCAGCCTGAACGTCGGCTCCAAGGACAAGGTCAAGAAAGACATGGTCTTCATCATCTACCGGGGCGCCGAGTTCGTCGGGCACCTGCGGGTCGCCGACGTGGGCACCAACAACTGCGCCGGGGTCGTCTACGAAACCGTCCGCGACGTCCGCGTGGGCGACAAGGCCACCACCAAGCTGGACTGAAAGGAGATCCGCCATGACGGCTTCACGTCCCGGCCCGGTGGTGCGGGTCAAGCCGACCCCGGACGTCTATTCCTTCCTGCTGATCCTGGCCATTCTGGCCCTGGGCGGGGTGGTCGGGTACCTCATCCACAACCTGATGACGGTGTACGGGCTGAGCTTCGGGGAGCTGTTCACCGGGCAGGAAGTCCCGGTCTGACCGCGTCGGCGCAGCGGGCGGCGGCCTGGGGGGCGCAGCGGCAAGGCGGAGCCGGGGCAAGGACAACTGGGTAATGATTTTCGATTCCATACTCGGGCTGTTCTCCATGGACATGGGCATCGACCTGGGCACCTGCAACACCCTGGTCTGCGTCCGCGGGCAGGGCGTGGTGCTCAACGAGCCCTCGGTCGTCGCCGTCAAGCGCGGGACCAACAAGGTCCTCCAGAACGGCAACGCGGTGGGGCTGGTGGCCAAGGAGATGCTGGGGAAGACCCCCGGCTCGATCAGCGCGATCCGGCCGATGAAGGACGGGGTGATCGCCGACTTCGACATCACCGAGGCGATGCTCTCGTACTTCATCCGGAAGGTGCACCGCCGCGGCTCGCTCATCAAGCCGAGGGTCGTCGTCTCCGTCCCCTCCGGGATCACCGCCGTGGAGAAGCGGGCGGTGCTGAACTCCGCCGAACGGGCCGGGGCCAGGCGGGTGTACCTGGTGGAGGAGCCCATGGCCGCTGCCATCGGGGCGGGGCTGCCCATCACCGAGCCCACCGCCTCGCTGATCGTGGACATCGGCGGGGGGACCACCGAGGTCGCCATCATCTCCATCGCCGACATCAGCGTCTGCGAGTCCATCCGCGTCGCCGGCGACGACATGGACGAGGCCATCGCCGCCTACATCAAGCGGACCTACAACCTCATGATCGGCGAGCAGACCTCCGAGCGGATCAAGCTGGAGATCGGCTCCGCCGCGCCCCTCCAGGAAGAGCTCACCATGGAGGTCCGCGGGCGGGACATGATTTCCGGGCTGCCCCGGAAGACGCTGATCAGCTCCGAGGAGGTCCGCGAGGCCCTCCGCGAGCCCGTCGGGGCCATCATCGACTGCGTCATGCGGACCCTGGAGAAGGCCGAGCCCGAACTCGCCGCCGACCTCGTGGACAACGGCATCAGCCTGGCCGGCGGGGGCTCGCTGCTCCGCGGCGTCGACACGGTGATCTCCAACGCCACCGGGCTGGACGTCCGCGTCTGCGACGACCCCCTCAGCGTGGTCGCCCGCGGCACGGCCGTGTACCTCGAAAACATCGACCTCTGGAAAGAGACGATGGAGTCCGACGAGGACCAGGGATAACCCATTCCCGATTGCCCGTTGCCGGTTGCCCACTGCCTGATGGCGGCCACGCGCCCGCTGCCTGCTAGTCCCGGGCCCCTGCTTGGGGTATGATGCGCCCGCCGGATGTGTCCCGGCGGGCGTAGGGATCATGAGACTTCTGGCCAGACCGTCCAAGGGGTGGGTCCTGACCGGCCTGTTCCTGGTGAGCATCGTGCTGATGCTGCTGGGGGAGAGGGCGCGCTGGCTTTGCCGGCGGGCCCGCCCGGTGCTGGTGCCGCTGTCGCATCTGGGCATGACGGCCACCGTGCATCTGCGGACCCGCGCGGGGCAGTTGGTCGCCGCCCCCCAGCCCGCCCTCGGAGGCCGCGCCGACGCCCTCCGCCGAGAGCTGCTCAGCGCGCGGGAGACCGTCCGCCACCTGAACCGGAAGATCGACGAGCTGCGGGCGTGGCGGTCTCAGTTGAAGGGCTTCCGCTGCAAGCTCATCGACGCCAGCGTCATCGGCGCCGAGGCGCTGCCGCTGCGCGACCGCCGTCTGCTGGGCGCCGGAAGCCGCCGCGGCGTCGCCGCCGGAGACCTCGTCACCACCCGCCGACTGGTGCACGAGTTCCCCAAGGCCCTGCCGGAGGGACTGGCCGTCCTCGGGCGAAGCTGCCTGGTGGGGCGGATCGTCGATTCGGCGGCGTACTCGGCGACGCTGCAAATGGTGACGGACCCGCACTCGCGCCTCCCGGGGCGGATCCTCCGGCAGGTGGGACCGGGGCAGCATCGCGCGGTCTACGTCCGGGGCCCGGACGGCGGGCTGCTGCGGGAGCTGCGCCGGCACGACGGCAGCACCCGCCAACCCCAGGAGGTCGGCGGCCCCATCGCCGTCCGCGCCGACGGGGACGGGCAGGGGATCATCTGCCGGCACGTGCCGGCCTACCACGAGGTCCGCCCGGGCGACCTGCTGAAGACGCCGCGGTCGGCGGGGCTTCCCTTCCGGCTGCCGATCGGGCGGGTCCGGCGGACCGAGCCGGAAAAGGCCGACCCGCACTTTGTCACGGTCTACGTCCGCCCGCTGGCGGGCCTGGCGGCCCTGCGCGACGTGTACGTCGTGCTGCCCGTGGCGGGCAGGCAGGAAGACTGATGCGCTGGATCTACTTCCTCATCCTGACGCTGGGCGCGGTGATCCTTCAGACCACGCTGGTGCAGGTGCTGTGGCTGCGGACCCGGGTGGGTTGGGTCGGCCCGGAGGTCCTGGCCGTGGTGGCGGTGTTCGTGGCGCTGCGCGTGCGTTCGGCGGGGGAGGCCGCCCTGGCGGGGTGGACGCTGGGATTCGCGCTGGAGCTGACCCTCAGCGGGCCGGGAATGGGGCTGCTCCCGCTGCTGTACGCCGCCGCCGCCGCCGGGCTGCACCGCATCCGCCAGGCGTTCTTCCGCGACCGCGCCGTCACGCAGATGGTCCTGACCTTCCTCTTCTGCGCGGCGGTGTACCACCTCTGGGCCTTCTACGACGTCTGGGCCGGCCCCCCCGCCGCCGGACAGCTCGGACGACGGACCTTCCAGGTCGTGGGCCTGGCGGCGTATACTGCGGTGCTGGCCCCGCTGGTCTGCGGGGCGCTGAGACGGATCGATCGCTTCCTGCTGGCCGGGGCCCCCAGGCGGGGCGGAAGGTGAACGATGTACGAGCGCCGACTGAAGGTCTTCCTGGCCCTGATGGCCCTGGGCGTGGCGGCGGTCCTCTTCCGCCTCATCGACCTCCAACTGGTCCGCGGAGACGTCTATCGCCGTCGGGCCGAGGAAAGGATCACCTGGGTCCAGTTGCTTCCCACCGTCCGCGGGCGGATCGTCGACCGCCACGGTCGGGTGCTCGCCGTGGACCAGCCCTGCTATGAGTTCTGCCTGCCCTTCCGCATGCTCAGGGGCCCCGGCCGGACCCAGGCTGACCAAAAGGCCTACAAGCGCTGGGCCGACCGGCAGGTCCGCAGGATCGCCCTGCGGGAGAAGGTCTCCACCGGCCGGGCCAGGGAGGTCTTCCAGCACCGGTTGGGGCAAAGCTGGGAGCTGGCCGCCGAACTGACCGGCGCCACCCGGAACGAAATGTCCCGCGCCGCCGAGAACGCCGTCCGGCGGGTGGAGGCGATTCGCCGTAGAGTCGGCTGCCCGGTGCGGGAGGAGTTCCAGCCCCACCGGGTCGTGAGCATCGTCGGGGAGCTGGCCGAGGCCAGGGCCGTGGACCTGCGGTGCAGGCTGGAAGAGATGGTCGGCTCGGCGGCGGTGCGACCGTCCTGCCGGCGGTGGTACCCGTGCGGGGAGGCGGGCTGTCACGTCATCGGGTTCGTCGGGCCGGTCAGCCCCCCCGAGCTGGCGCGGAACAACGGGCCAGAGAACGCGCCCCTCCGGGCCAGGCTCAACGATTACCTTCCCGGCGACCGGATCGGCAAGGCCGGCGTCGAGAAGCTCTGCGAAGGCATGGTTCGGGGCCGCCGCGGGTATCGGCGGGGACGCCGCACCGGGGAGATCCTCGAAAACGTCCCGCCGTTCCTCGGGCCGTCGGTGCACCTGACGCTGGACATCGACCTTCAGCGGGCGCTGGCGGGCGCCCTCGCCCGCCCGGGGGCGATCGTCGTGCTGAACGTCTTCGACGACGAGGCCCACGGAAAGGTCGCCGGGGAGGTCCTGGCGATGGTCTCGCTGCCGACCTATGACCTCAACACCTACCTGAAGGAGTACCGCCGGCTGTCGGGGGACGCCGTCAACCTGCCCCTGTGGAACCGGGCCGTCGGCGTCCGATACCCCCCCGGATCGACCTTCAAGCCCCTCGCGGCGCTGGCCGGCCTGAGCTGCGGGGCCATCACGCCGGCCACCACCTTCCACTGCCAGGGCTACCTGCACAACCCGGGGGCCTTCCGGTGCTGGATCTGGCCGCGCCACAAGACCGGGCACGGCCGGCTGGAGGTGGTCGGCGCGCTGGAGCACAGTTGCAACGTTTTCTTCTACAACGTGGGCGAGCAGGTGGGGCTGCGGCGGCAGTGCGAGTGGCTGGGAAAGATGGGCATGGCCGACCCGCCCGGGACCGGGCTGCCCGAGGAGCGCCGCGGGCTGCTGCCCGATCCCCGCCGAGCCCGCTACGTCAGCGCCGCCAGGTTCCTGGCCATCGGGCAGGGCAAGGTCGCCGTCACGCCCATGCACGTGGCCAACGCCATGGCCGCCATCGCCCGCGGCGGGGAGTTCGTCACCCCCCTGCTGGTCCGCGAGCTGGAGGGCAGACAGCAGCGCCGCGCCCTCCCCGTCAAGCGGCGGCACCTGGAGCTGGTGCGGGAGGGGCTGCGGAAGGTGGTGAATTCGGCCTCGGGCACGGCCCACAAGTACGCCTACGACCCGCAGATCGAGATTTGCGGGAAGACGGGGACGGCCCAGACGGCCCCGCGCCGGGTGGACGGCAACGGCAACGGGCGGATCGACAGGGCAGACCCCATCGTCCGGAGCGGCGACACGGCCTGGTTCGCCGGGTTCGCCCCGTACCGCAATCCGAAGATCGCCTTCGCCGTCGTGGTGGAGGACTCCGACAAGGGCGGCGGCGCCACCTGCGGGCCCATCGCCCGACAGGTCGTGCGGATCTGCAAGCAACTGGGATACCTCTGAGGCGTGGACTCGTTGACTCGTGAACTCGTCACTGTGCTGGCTGCTTCATCCGCGTAATCCGTGGAATCGGTGGACTCATGCTCCAGCGCGTGCGGACCTATCTCGGCGGGATGACCTGGCCGATCATCGTCTCGATGCTCGCCCTGATGGCCGTCAGCCTGTTGGCCATCCACGCGGCCGAGAAGGCCGACCCCAACGCGCTGGCCGGGAAGGCCTTCCGCCAGGGGCAGTACGTGGCCGTGGCCCTGACGGGGTTCTTCCTGGCCACGATGATCCCCTTCCACCGCGTCGGGCGCTGGGCCTATCTGTGCTTCGCCCTGAACCTGGGGCTGCTGGGGCTGGTCTTCTTCCTCCGCCCGATCCGCGGGAGCCATCGCTGGATCAACCTGAGGCTCTTCATGCTCCAGCCCAGCGAGCTGGCCAAGCTGACCTACATCCTGGCGCTGGCGTGGTATCTGCGCTACCGGGAGAACTACCGCCGGCTGCGCGGGCTCATCCTGCCCTTCGTGCTGACGCTGGTGCCGGCGGCGCTGATCCTCAAGGAGCCCGACCTGGGCACCACGCTGCTGCTGTTCCCGACGCTGCTGTTCATGCTCTTCCTGGCCGGGGCCAGGCTCAAGCACCTCCTGGCGATCGTGGCGGTCGCCGCCGCCGTCGCGCTGGCGCCCGTCCCCCAGCCGCTCGCCGGACTCACCGAGCACCAGGCCGAGCGACGACAAACCCTCGCCTACTGGCAGGGCGACATCGCCGGAAAGCCCTACGTCCTTCGGGCCGCCCCCTTGGTGAAAATGAGGGCCCACCAGCTCCGCCGCATCGAGGGCTGGCTTGGCCAGTCCGACGACCGCGTCGCCGCGGACCAGGGCTTCCAGCTCCAGCAGTCCATGATGATCCTCGGGGCCGGCGGGCTGACCGGCAAGGCCAGGCCCGAGGCCATGAGGCTGTACTTCCGCATGCTTCCCGACGACCACACCGATTTCATCTTCGCGGTCATCGGCGGGCGGTGGGGGTTCATCGGGTGCATCGGGGTGATGCTGCTGTACCTGGCGATCTTCATCTGCGGGGCGGAGATTGCGTCGCTGACGCACGATGCCTTCGGCCGGCTGCTTGTGGTGGGGGTGCTGGGGCTGCTGTTTGCGCAGATCTTCATCAACGTGGGCATGACGATGGGGCTGACGCCGATCACCGGGATGACGCTGCCGCTGGTCAGCTACGGGGGCTCCAGCATGGTCGTCAACGGCATGGCCCTGGGGCTGCTGGTCAACGTCGGGCAGCGCCGCCCGATCCTGCTGGGACGGAAGCCCTTCGACCACGACGGAAAGGCCCCCGAGGCCGAGGCCGACGTCTCCAGGCCGCTGCCCCAGGTGGACTGGCCCCGAAAGCGTTGGGGTTGGCTCCGCCGCTCGCCCTGGGCGAGCCGCCGTGGCCGGCGGGAGAGGTGACCGGGCCTTACGCCGCCTCATCCGGCCGGGAAGTAGTAGGCCCGCCACATGCCCGCCAGGATCGAGTAGAATGCAAGGACGCCCCAGCAGCCGATCTCGGCCAGCAGGTGGGCGCGGAACCTGAGGATGATCAGGGCCCCGAGGGTCACGAAGCCGACCTTGAAGGCGATCAGCGCCGGGGGGCTCTCGATCAGCCATTCGGCGAGCGGGTTCGCCTCGCGGAAGTGTTCGAGACTGCAGGCCAGCAGCGTGAACGCCAGATCGAATCCGTTCAGGATGCAGGTGACCGCCAGCAGCAGGACGACGCGCCGCCCGCGGCGGGCCTGGCCCCGGCCGCGAAGCGCCCTGGCCAGCTCCGCCAGGCGGAGCTTCCACCGCCCGGCGCCGCCGGGGGATGCGACGGCGGGAGCTTCCGGGATGGTCTGGACCTCCTGCACGCTTTCGCCATCGGCCCAATGAAAAGTGCCCTTTAGCACCGGACAATCCGAGGGCTGCCTCGGCGAGCTTCGGCTGGCCCGCCCGCTGGCGCGGGACGTCCCCTGCCGCCGGGAGCTGTTGAAGCTGGCCGACGGCTGCGAGACGCCGCTTCTGCGGCACATCCCGCCGGCGCCGTCCGGCACGCCGGTCCTGTACGTCCACGGCATCCAGTCGCATCCGGGATGGTACACGGGCTCGGCCCAGGCCCTCGCCCGGGCCGGGCACGAGGTCTTCCAGGTCACCCGCCGCGGCAGCGGGGACGCCGCGTCGGGCCGGGGGGACGCGGCGTCGGCCGGGCAGCTCCTCGATGACGTGGCGGCGGCTGTCGAGTACGTCCTCGGCAGCACGGGCGCCCGGCGGGTCGCCCTGCTGGGCGTCAGTTGGGGCGGGAAGCTGCTTCTGGCGTACCTGCTCCGCCCGCCGGGCGGCGACCGCGCCGCCTCGCTGACGCTGGTGGCGCCGGGCATCCTCCCGCGGGTCGACGTGTCCCTTCCGACCAAGCTGGCCATCGCCGCCTGCCGGCTCCTGAGGCCGAGGAAATACTTCGACATCCCCCTCAGCGACGTCTCGCTGTTCACGGACAACCCGGCCATGTGCGAGTACCTCCGGGGCGACGCCCACCGGCTGCAACGAGCCACCGCCCGGTTCCTCTTCGCCTCGGCGGTGCTGGACCGGCAGATCGCCCGCGCCCCCGACGGCGCGGTGGCTCCGCCCACCACGCTGATCCTGGCCCGGCGGGACCGGATCATCGACAGCGACGCCACCGCCGCGCGCCTGTCGCGACTGACCGGCGGGCGGGTGCGGGTGGTTGAGTTCGACGCCGCCCACAGCATCGAGTTCGAGCCCGAAGTGGGCGTCTTTTTCGAGGCGCTCTGCGAGGCGGTCGACGCCGGAAGGGAGGACCCCATTGCGTGAGGCCGGCCTCACACTCGCGATCGTGTCCGGGGCCCTGCTGGCCGGCTGCGGCGCCGCCGGCAAGGGGCTGGACCTCCCGAAGGGGTACGTGGCCGTGACCGCCGACGGGTGGGCGCTGAGCCTCCTGCGGTACGCTCCGGCCAACCCGGACCCCTCGCTCCCGCCGGTGGTGCTCTGCCACGGGCTCAGCTACAACGGGCAGTTCTGGGACCTGGCCCGGCAGGTGTCGCTGGCCCGCTGGCTGCGCGACGCGGGCTACGACGTGTGGGTGCCCTCGCTCCGCGGGGCGGGCTGGTCCACCAAGCCCCCGATCAGCCGGCTGCGGCAGCTCTTCCTCCGCGGCGACCTGTACACCGCCGGCGGGGTGTTCACCTCCGCCGGGCGAGGGGCCCTGAAGATCAACTGGACCGTGGACGACCACGTCCGCGGCGACGTGCCCGCCATCCTCGAAAAGGTGACCGGGGAAACCGCCGCCAGGCAGGTCCACTGGGTCGGGCACAGCATGGGCGGGATGATCCTCATCGCCCACCTCACCGCCCACCCCGACGAGGCCCGCCTCCGCTCCTTCGTCGCCCTGGGCGCGCCCGTCTTCGTCATCGGCCCCCTCAGCCGGCCCCTCAAGCAGCTCGCCGAGACACGAGGCGCCGTCGAGGTCGGAAACGTCCTGCTCTCCACCAACCTGCCCGCCCTGCTGGGGCTGATCGGCGGGAAGGCCCTGGCCGGACCCACCGAGGCGCTGTTCTACAACCGCGACAACGTCACCGACGACGTGATCCGCCGGCTGAACGCCTGGGGCACCGAGGACATCTCCCCGGGGCAGCTCGGGCAGTTGATCGACATGGTCGCCGGCGGTCTCTTCCGCAGCATCGACAAGAAGGTTGACTACACCGCCGGGCTGGAGCGGCTGCGGACGCCGGCGCTGTTCTGCGCGGGCACGGTGGACAACCTGGCGACGGTGGGTGCGGTCAAGCGGCTGTACGCCCGGTGGGGGGGCAAGCCGAAGCGTTTCGAGATGTTCGGCGTCGTCAACGGACAGCGCGGCGACTACGGCCACGACGACCTGGTCATCGGCCGACGGGCCCGGGAGGAGGTCTACCCCGCCCTCCGCCGGTGGCTGGACGCCCGCAGCGGGCGCAGCAAGCGGCTGACGATCCCCCTTCCGCTGGCGGGCAAGCGGGTGAAGTAGGCTCTCTATTCGCTGCCGGGTGCGTGGGTGTAGGTGGTGTTCCGCCAGGTGAGTTGGGCCCCCCGTCGCCGCTTGGCCATGGCGCCGGCCAGGGCCACCGTCGCGACCGCGCAGCCGATGGCGTACGTCCACGCCAGCCCGCTGGGGGCGCCCAGCATTCTGCGGAAGCGGTAGATGACGCTGATCTGCACGGCCGCGGCGGCGGCGCCCCACAGCCCCAGCAACAGCAGCAGGCGCTGCGGCTGGGCGCCGGCGCCCGCGGCCGCCAGGCCGAAAACGGCGCACGCGTACGGCAGCATCCCCATGATCACCAGCACCGCCAGCGAGATGCTCAGCCGCTTCAGCGTCCCGAACGTCCCGTAGAAGATCCGGCTCCACCCGCGGACGATGTTGGGCAGCGAGGTGTACATCCGGACCAGGTACAGCCCCTCGTTGCGGACCACGCGGAGCTTCAGCCCCTTGCCCTTGACGGCCGCCGCCATGTGCATGTCCTCGTTGACCTGGTCCTTGACGGCCTCGTGCGTGCCGACCGCCTCGTAGGCGGAGCGTTTCATGAGCATGAAGGCGCCGTTGGCGTAGGCGTGCGGCCGGGCGGGGTCGTTCACCTTGTCCGGGCGGAACCAGATCATCATGATCCCGCTGCACACCGGCTGGACGACGTTCTCCCAGAAGCCTTTCATCTCCAGGTTCGGCAGCACGCTGAGGAGGTCCGCGCCGGTCTGGAGGGCGTAGTAGACCGCCGCCCGCAGCGTCCGCCGGGAGGTCTGCCGGCAGTCCGCGTCGGTCATGCAGATCCACTCGGCCTTCGCCTGGGCAATGGCGGTCTGCATGGCGTTGTTCTTCCCGCACCAGCCTTCCGGCAGGTGCCCGATGTTGATCAGCCGAAGCCGGCCGTCCCCCTCCGCCAGACGCCCCACGATCCCCGCCGTCTCGTCGCTGCTGCGGTCGTTGGCCACGATCAGCTCCAAGGCCGGGTAGTCCTGCTCCAGCAGCGTGCTCACGCACCGCCCGATGTTCTCCTGCTCGTCCTTGGCCGCGACGATCACGCTGACGAAGGGCAGCTCGGCGTCGCCGACGGCCTCGGGCGGGCGGTAGTCCTCCGTCAGCGCGAATGCCTGCCGGCGGTGGGCGGCGATCATGGCGTGGCGCCCGGCCCAGACCAGCAGGACCAGCGAGACGAGCACGATCAGCGTTATGGTCAGGACAGTCACGGGCGGCGGCCTGCACTCTGTCAAAGTTCAAATTCGGGGTGCCACCTGCCTGCCGGCAGGCAGGTGGCTGCGCCTTTTGCAGCCCTGCTCACCCCGGTCCCGCACGGCTGCACACAACGCAGCCGTGGCACCCCGGATCATGGCGATCGGGTCTTTCGGAAAGCCTCGATGGCGGCGGCCAGGACCTCCTTGACCGCCACGCCGTGGGCCTCGGCGGCGGCGGCGGCGTCGACGAACTCGGGCGAGGCCGTCGCCTCGCCCCCCCCCCCGGCGACCTTCACGCGGACGGGACCGTAGGGCGTCTGGACGGTCACGTGCCGGCGGGCGAGCTTGCTGCGGCTGCACGTCCGCCGCCGAACGCCCAGCGTGGTCGTCTCGGCGAAGAAGATCCTCTCGATCCGCCCCACGTCGCCGACCTCGCACAGCGCCGAGAGCATCCACGCCGGACGCGACTTCTTCATGTAGATCGGCGCCGCCCAGGCGTCCAGGCAGCCCGCCGACAGCAGCTTCTCGATGGCCGCGGCCAGCACCTCCCCGGTGCAGTCGTCCAGATTGGCCGAAAGCTCCACCGCCGCGTCCACCTCCCCCGCTGCGCACGACGTGCCCAGCAGCACCCGCAGCAGGTTCGGCAGCCGCGCGTTCTCGCGCGACCCGGCGCCGTATCCGGCCGCCTGAAGCTCCATCGCCGGCACGGGCCCGAACCCGGCCGACAGCTCCGTCAGCACGGCCGCCGCCGTGGGCGTCGTCAGTTCGGCTGCCTCGCCGCCGGGCACCGGCTCGGCGACGGCGGCGCCGGTGAGCAGCTCGGCCGTGGCCGGCGCCGGCACCGGCAGCCGCCCGTGCGCCGTCTCGACCGTCCCCGAACCCGCCGGGAGCGGCGAGCAGAGGACCTTCTCGATGCCCAGCAGCTCCACGCCCACCGCGGCGCCGACCACGTCCACGATGCTGTCCACCGCCCCGACCTCGTGGAAGTGAACGGCCGCCACGCCGATGCCGTGCACCTTCGCCTCCGCCGCCGCCAGCCGGGAAAAGATCGCCTTCGCCCTCGCCCCCGACTTACCCGACAGCTCGCCGGAGTCGACGATGGCCTCGATGTCGCTGAGGTTCCGCCGGGGCTGGTCGCCGGGTGCGACGGCGACGTTGAACTTGGTTCCGGCCAGCCCGCCGCGGCGGACCTTCTCGGCGGAGACGTCGACCCCGCCCAGCTTCAGCTTCGACAGCTCCGCCCGCAGCGCCTCCAGCGACAGCCCGGCGTCCAGCAGCGCCCCGACGATCATATCGCCGGCGGCTCCGGCGAAGCAGTCGAAATAGGCGAGCTTCATCTCCGGCTCCTTGCGGCGGTTCAGTGTAGGGGGCGGGAGTTCGACAGGCAACAGCGAACACCGCGGCGCACCCGAAAGCCCACGGAAAGCTTGCCGTGGGCTTCATACGCTCCTTCGGGCCTTGGGTGCCTACCGGCGCGCCCGCTTCAGGTTGATGCGGGACTGCTTGCTGTTGGAGCCGTGGTGGACGACGACGGTGCAGGGGTATTCGCGCTTCCCGCGGGCGGCGACGGGGAACTTCGCCTCGATGGTGCGGTAGTCGAACAGCGTGGTCTCCATCTCGGAGGCATAGTCCACGTGCCCTCCCCAGCGGCGGCGGAGCTCGAAGGCGATGGGCTTGGTGCGGTAATTGCGGATGGTGTCCACCCAGTCGCACTTCTCGTCCCAGCCGATGACGTGGTTCACGTGGAAATGGAAGTTCAGCCGGTGCGTGGCCATCTTCCGGGTCTCGTAGACGACGAGGTCGTCGGGCCCGAGGTTGACCTCGATGGCGGCCT
>CAZNSB010000026.1:0-20978 GCA_964575155.1 uncultured Planctomycetaceae bacterium
GCGCTGGGATATCTGTAGGCCCGCTCACGCTGTCATGTTGCTCGCCCGCATCGCGAACGGCTATACTTTTGATGAACTACCGAACGCACGCGGCTGCGAGCGCCCCGTCGCCGTCGCCGCATCCCGGATAGGGCAGCCTTCATGAACGTCTGTCTGGTTACGAGCCCCCGGTTCAACCGCAAGCCGGTCACGAAGTCCATGGCGCCATTGGGCCTGGCCTACCTGGGCGCGGTGGCGCGGCAGGCGGGGCACAGCGTGACGGCCGTGGACGGAATCCTCATCGGCCGGCCAAAGGACATCGCCGCGCGGGTGGCGGCGGCCGAACCGCACGTCGTCGGAACGAGCACGACCACGATCGATCGCCTGGCCGGAATCGACACGATCCGGCAGATCCGCCAGGCCCTGCCCAAGGCGTTCATCGTCGTCGGCGGCTCGCATTTCTCCCATTCGGCCGAGGACGCGATGCGGTGCGCTCCCCAGATCGACGCGGTGGTCGTGGGCGAAGGCGAGGAGACGTTCCTCGAGCTGCTCCAGCGCCTTCCCGGGCGCGACGGGCTCGGCGAAATCGCCGGTCTGGTCTATCGCGACGCGGACGGATCGGTCGTCCGCAACGCCCCGCGCGAGGTGATGGAAGACATCAACCACCTGCCCATGCCCGCCTGGGACCTGTTCCGGATTGGCGAATACACCTACCGCACGGTCGACGAGGACGGGACGCCTTCGGCCGGCGTGATGACGACCCGGGGCTGCCCGCAGTCGTGTGTCTTCTGCGCCAACAGCCTGAACAAGAAGGTTCGCTACCTCGACCCGGCCCTGGCGGTGAAGGAGCTGGAGTGGCTGCACGCCCACTACGGCGTGACCGCCCTGGACATCCGCGACGACGACTTCCTGGTCAACCGGGCGCACGCCGTCGCCCTGTGCGAGGAGATGCTGAGGCGGGACGTCCGGTTCGACTGGTCCTGCCGGGCAAGACCCGCCAAGCTCGATGCGGGCGTCCTCGAACTCATGAAGCGGGCCGGGTGCAAGTACATCGCCTTCGGCGTCGAGACCGGCACCGACGAGGTCCTCAAGGCCAGCCGGAAGAACACCACCACCGAGCAGATCTACGAGGCCATGGAGACCGTCGGGAGGGTCGGGTTCGAGCGGATCGGCGTGTTCCTGATCATCGGCCTGCCGGGAGAGACCCTCGAGACCATCGACCGCACGGTGAGGTTCGTCCGGTCGCTGGAGCCCCTGCTGGGCGGGTCCTGGCACCGGAAGCAGATCCTCGGGCAGCTCCCGCTGATCTACCCCGGGACGGAGCTGGAGGTCATGGGCCTGGCCGAGGGATGCCTCCCGGAAGACTTCTCCTGGAACTCGCCCTACCTGGAGCCGAAACGATACCTGCCGCTGGTGAACCACCGGTACAAGACCGTCCCCCATTTCGAGAGCCGGTCGCTGCCGCTGGAAGCCATCTGCGCCCACCTGAAGAAGCATTACTGGGAGGACCTCTCCCGCGGGCGGAGGCACCGCTTCCGCACGGCCTCCCTGCGCAAGCTCAAGATCGCCCTGGGGTTGGGGTAGGTGCGTTGCTTGCCCGGCCCGCCCGGCAGGAACAGCGCCGGCCGTCAGGGGCGCTTGCCAGCGGCCGGAAAAAGTGAATAATCGTCGCGCGCGGGCGACCAGGCACGGGCAGGAGCAGCCGGATGCTCTACCGGTGCAAGCTGACCTTCATCGGCAGGTACGTGACGGACAGGAAGGTGCTCGACCTGGGCTGCGTCTGCCACCACCTGGACATCAAGAACCCGCCGTGGCTGCATGGGTACATCCGCCAGCGCGCCGAGAGCGTCCTCGGCGTGGACATCCTCGAAGCCGAGATCGAGGAGATGAATCGCCGCGGGTACGATGCGGTCTGCGCGGACGTCGAGACGATGGACCTCGGCCGGCAGTTCGACGTGGTCGTCGCCGGCGACCTCGTCGAGCATCTGGCCAACCACGCCGCCTTCCTCCGGCGCGTCCGGGCGCACCTGAAGCCCGGCGGCGTCTTCGTGATGACCACGCCCAACCCCGTCACGCTCATCCGCTTCCTCCGCGTGCTCACCCGCGGGGAGGTACCCGTCCATCACCAGCACACCTGCTGGTTCACCGCCAAGGTCTTCCGCCAACTGGCCGAGGGGCGAGGCTTCGAGGTGGTCGACGAATCCTACGCCGACGACACGCGGATCCACTATCGCCTCTGGCCCCGGATCTCCTCGCGGGGCGGCCCGCTCCGCAGGGCCTGGCGGCGATCCCGCGTGCTCGTCCGGCGGATGCTCTGGCGGCCGTGCATCTGGCTGAACTCCCTCCTGTGCCTCATCCGCCCCCGCTGCGCGGAGACCGTCTGCCTGGCCTTGAGGCGGAAGTAGCCCCGACCACGGCGCCGGGAGGGCGCAGGGGTGTTCAGGAGGTCCCCGGCCGGCACAATGGGTTCGCGAAGGGCCGGGGCGGCGGCGAGCGGGGCCTCACTTCTCCCCGGCCTGGAACGCCTTCGAGATGACCTGGGAGTACATCCGAATGGTCATGTAATTGCGGAGGTTGTATCCGTTCTTGTTCAGCCCCTCCTCGCTGAAGTCGTTGACATACTGGCCGCAATTGGACGGGTGGGCGTCGTGCATGAGCGTGGGCTGCTGGTAGCCCTTGTACTTCTTGAACTGGGGCAGTTGCCCGTCCCAGTCGTCGGGGCGTCGGCGGAGGATCTCCGCGTAGAAGTCGATCAGCGGCACCTTCAGGCCCTCGGCGATGGCGATGCACGCCCGCCAGTAGGGGCTCTTGTCGCCCCCGCTCTTGGGCGGGGGGCTGCTCAGCAGCGGCACGGTGCCGTCGGCCATCATCCGGCGCAGGCTGGAGGCGATGTTCTCGGCGTACTGCGGGGCGCTCATGCCGTCGTTCGTGCCGAACATGATCACCGCCGCCTCCGGGTTGAGTTTCTTCTGCCAGCGCGCGACGCCGCCGGACAGCCAGTCGCTGGTGGTGCAGCCCGTGTTGCCGATGCCCTTCCATTTCCGCCACAGGCTCAGGTCGGCGTACTTCTCGACGACCTGGCACTCTTTCTTGACCTCCGGCGTGCACTTCTTCGGCTCGATCTTCCTGGCGTAGGCGTAGCTGGACAGGAAGGCGTCGGTGATGGTGATGCTGTCCCCGTACTGGGCCAGCGTGCCGGGCGTGCCCTTGAACCTCTTGTGGACCTGGCGCATCGCCTCGACCCAGTAGTCGCCGGTGGGTGTTTTCGGCTGGACCTTGATGGGGGCGGGCTTCCTGGCGATCGCCGGGGAGACCTCGATCTCCAGGTAGGGTCGGAGCGTCGGGTCCCAGGCCCGGCTGCCGTAGATGTCGTAGGCCCCCCCCTCGATGCGGTTGTCCAGGACGACGCCGCAGTTGGGGACCTTCTTGGCCACCCACGCCCGCACCGCGCCGGTCACGTCGAACTCGATCCCCGCGTCCACCCTCTGCTTCCGCTTGCGGTGCACGATCTCCTTCTGGGTCACCGTCCCCAGCGACAGCGGCGCCGGGCCGGAGCACAACGCCACGCCGCCCCCCGGCCAGGGCGCGCCCGCCGCACGCTCGGACGCCGTCGCCTCCGCCGCCGACCAGCCCGGAGACTCCCCCAGCCGGACCAGGAACACCCCGTTCCGATAGCTCCTCACCTGGCCGGACGACCTGCGTACCAATGAGCAGACCAGCTTGGCCGACTTGATCGAGGCGGTCTTGGGCAGCTCGCTGAGGTCAAAGTAAAGCAGGGCTCTGCTGACGTCTCCGGCGACCCCGCCGACGCGGCAGTGGGTCATCCACCCCCACGGGCCCGGATACCCGGCGACGTTCTCCTTGACGTAGGCGGAAGCGCTCGCGCCGCGCACGGCGCAGTTGGCGTTCTGCCCGACGCGGACGACGGCGTGGTCGCCGGTGGGCTTGTTAGGGTCGGGCGTCTTGGCGGCCGGGTCCAGCGCGACGCCCTTGCCCACCGGCTTCAGCGCGGGGATGCCAGAGGGCTTGCCGCCGTGGTCGATGATCAGCTTGGGCCGGTACGCCGGCACCGGCCAGTCGCTACTGGCCACCGTGCCCCCGCCGGTCAGCAGGAACCCGTGGTTGGGCAGCTTGCCGGCGTGCCATCGCCGCACGGCCTCGGTGACGTCCAGCTCGTGGGCGTGGCCGAAGGCGCCGTCGCAGACGGCGTCGGTGCCGACCACGCCGCCCTTGGCAAGGCCGAAGTCCGTCTTCGTGTCGTACTCCCCGCCGGGGGTCTTCCAGTCGCCCTCGTCGACCTTCCTCGGGTCGGTGCGCGTGTGCTCGGACCAGTTGGCGTCGGCCTTCCACTCGCGGGTGAGGACATAGGCGACCAGGGCGGTCTTGAACTTCCCGTCCCTGTCCCGCCGGGGGTAGCTCGCGTCGGCCAGGCGAAGCACCGCCCGGTGGACCTTGTCGCCCTTGGGGATGGGCGAGAGGTCGAAGCGCATGAGGATGTTGCGAATGCGGGGCTTCTTGCCTTTGCCCCTGGCGCCCTGCAGCACCGCGGCCGCGCCATTGTTGCGGCGCGTCTCGCCCCAAGGCCCGTTGCCGACCCAGGTATCCTTGCACCCGGCGTAGTCCGCCTTCGGCGAAACGCCGTTCTGGAGGACGGTGACCCCGGCCCACGTCCGGGAGCACCCGCCCGCCAGCGCCGCGGCGACCGCGGACAACAACACTTTCTTGGACATGGCCGACATGGCTGTGATCTCCTTAGATTGCACGTTCGCGACAGGCATACTCCCCGGCCGACCCGGCCGGGGACAAGGCTTTTAACCCTTCACGGCCGCCCAGGTTCCGCCCCGCCCGGCGAGCGGAAGGCCAAGGCCGCGTCCACCATCGCGATCACGTCGAACCTTGCCGACCAACCGACCAACTCGGTGGTCAGCGAGAAGTCGATGTCGAAGCTGTAGGCGTCCGGCACGATCACGCGCTCGACGGGCAGGTCGAGCTTCCCGGCCAGGTATTCGCAGGGCTGCTGGTAACTGAACCCCGGCCCGGAGACGTGGAGTGTCTTTTCCATCGCCGCGGGCGAGCCGAGCATGGCCGCCAGGGCGTCCACGACGTCCTCGCGCTGCACCAGCGTCCTGCCCAGCGGGCGGCGGGCGGCGTCGCAGGGCAGCACCACGAATCGCTGCCCATCGGCCAGTCGCCGTTTCTGCTCCGGAGAGTAATGCGAGTCGAAGGGCCCCCGCTCCGGGCGGGCGGGGTCGTAGCCCGCCACCAGCAGCCGAAGCAGCAGGTCCTCCCGCATCACGAAAGACAGCCGGGCAATCGTATAAGGCACGTCCGCGTTGCGGTGATACTCGCCGACGATGACCTCCTCGAGGACCTTGCCGAGGCTGTAGTACCCGCCGTAGCTCATGGGGGGGGTGAGGTGGCTGATGGGCCCGGGGTGCGGGTGCGACCATATGCCCGCGGCGGCGTCGGAGCTGGTGAGGACGTACTGCCGGACGCCGCCGGCCGAAACGATCGCATCGAGGACGTTGATCGTCCCGCGGACGGAGGTCTCGACGACCTGGTCGATCCCGGCGCCGCCCTTGGTCATTTGCAGGACGACCTCGGCGCCGCCGACGGTCTCGGCCACGGCGGCGGGGTCGGTGATGCTGCCCTCGACGACCTCGATGCCCTGCGTCTGGACGCAGGCGGCGTGCTGCATGGCGCGGATTTCGCACCCGCGGTCGAGCAGCGCCGGCAGCAGCGCCCGCCCCACCACGCCGGAGCCTCCGAAGACGGCCAGTTTCATGGCTCGTTTCCTTTCCGTGGTCCGGGCGGCTGGCCAGCGGCGCCGGGGACCGTCAGGTCGGCCAGCCACGCCGGGGCGATCCGCTTGCCCAGCAGGAAGAACTTCCGCTCCGGATACCACAGCACGCCCCGGCCGTGGCGTATGGTGAAGCTGGCGTACATGGCCAGGTCGGCCCGGCCTCGGCCGGCGCCCAGGCGCACCCCGTCGTTGTCCATGAGCAGCTTCGGGGGGGAGAACCAGACGGGCTGGGCGGCGTGGGGGCGGTGCTCGGCGAGGGCGACCATGACGGGGCGGCGATGGTCGGCCGAATCCAGCGGGCCCCACTGCCGGAAGTGACCGTCGTGATTGTGGTAGAGGAAGATGTACCGCCCGGGGGAGAGGGTATACATGGGGCAGGGGCTGCACGGGTGCAGCAGCGCCGGCGCGTCGTCGTATTGGCGCAGCACCTTCGGCTGTGACCAGCGTTCACCGCCGTCGCCCGAGACGGAGTAGTACGGGCTTCCCGCCGCCGTCCGCATGACGACGAACAGCCGGCCGTCCGGGAGCGGGACGACCGCCGGCTCCTGGGCCACGCTCACCTCCGGATGCCCGCGAAAGCCCACGCGCAGGGCCTCGTCATCGCCGGCAAAGTAGCTCACCGCCAGGTCACCCGGGGCCGGGTCGTCGTCGAGGTTCTCAAACCGCATGAACTCGACGACGGATTCCTGCCCCGTCCAGTGGTCCACGGGCGGGGCATGCCGGACCGCCGGAGACACCCAGCGCGTGAAGCCCACGAAGTACTTCCCCTCCGACAGCCGCAGCGGCTTCTGCCAGACGATCCAGTTGGCGGGCACGGCCGGGTCGGGGTTGTCCCATCGGCTTGGGGGCATGGGAATGATCTGCTCGGGCGAGAAGGTCGCCCCGGCGTCGTCGCTGTAGATGCCGGCCATCAGCCCGGTGGTGTGGGTGAAGACGTCGTTGACGCCGACGTGCCGGCTGTACAGCACGTAGATCCGCCCGGACCGCGAGACCATGGGGAACTGCCAACCGGCCATGGCCCCGGCCAGGACCTTGGGGCCCTCCCAGCTCCGGCCCTCATCCGGGCTTCGCGAGAAGACCACCCGCTGGTCGGGCCGGCCCTCGAAGGTGCTCTGCGTCCAGACGGCCATCAGCGATCCGTCGGGTCCGTCGAAGACGAGGAAGTGCTCGTTCCCGGTGTCGTGGGTGGACCCGTCGGCGCTTGCGGGCACGTAGACGACGTAGTCGGGGCGGGTCCGGGCCAGCTCCCGTTGCAGGTCGATCATCGCCTGTCCTCGCCGGGCCCCGGGACGACTCCCGCCCTCGCGCAGGGCAGCCGCCGCGGGCCCGCGGTCAGTCTTCTCCCGCCACCGCCGGCGAGCCGTCCCAGCGCCGCGCCGCCCTCGCATCCTGCCAGGGGTTACTCGTCAGGATGCGCTTGTTCGGCGTCGAGCCGGCGCCGCAGCCGCAAACGTAATTCTCCGGCCGGAAACCCAGCGCCCCGTCCAGCGACTTCCACATGGCCAAGCTCTCCGTCGAGATGGTCACGGGGACGTCCGCGTCGATCGAGCGGATCCGCTCGAGGTAATACCGGTAGACCTGCTCTCGGACGGCGTGGGGGAAGGGATCGGTGCGGCGGAAGGGCTCGCGTCCGTCGTCGGCCTCGGCTGCGGCCAGCAGCGCCGGGTCCAGCATCTCGGGGCGGATGCACGCGGTCAGCTCCGCGAGGGTCATCCACATCAGCACGGTCATGCTGAGGTTGTCCGGGCGAGTCCGGGAGAGGGCCATTTCGATGGCGTGGTCGGCCTCTCGGCGCCACCCGGCCAGCGGGACGATCGGCTTGAACTTGTAGCGAACGGTGATGCCGGCCTGCTGGCAGCGTCGGGCGGCCTCGATCCGCTGCTCGGTCGAGGCGCTCAGGGCCTCCAGCTCGCCCGCCTGCACCGGCCCGCTGAGACTCCAGGCGACGATCGTGTTGCCCGGCGCGCCCGCATCGAGCATGGCATCGACCCGGTCGCTCTTGGTGTGCACGATCAGGTACCGATCGCCCGTGCCCGCGAAGAACCGCATCAGCCGGCCGATCGTGTCCACTTGCGGCTCCAGCGTCAGCACGTCCATCACGTCGTCGTACAGCCACGTCTTCTGCCAGGGGTTCCGCGCAACCAGCTCCCCCAGCCGGTCGATGTACTCCTCCGTGTTGACTTGGCAGATGAGATACCCGCCCAGGCCGCAGTAGGCGCACTGGTGAGGGCAGCCCCGGCCCTGGTGGATGCGCCATTGCGGCCGGCAGACGTGATGGGGGTTGGGCTTGATCTCGGAAAGCCCCGAGCAGAAGAACGTGAACGCCCCGCCCCCCGCCGCCAGGTGCCACGGGAAGCTCCCGTCGCCGCGGTAGGCCTCCTGCATCCGCCGGGCATCGCTCTCGACGGCCCGGCGGTCGAACCGGAACAGCCCCAGGATCGGCACCGGAGGCGGCACGCTGTCCAGCTCGCCCATCCGGGGGAAATGGTCCCACCCGTGCTCGGCGACGATGTCCGGCAGGTCGTCGTAGGCGAAACGCCGGACCTGCGCCGACGGGAAGGCCTCGCACACCCGTTCGGCACGCCTGGCCGCGGGGGCCTGATCGCGCACCGCGTCGAGGACGTAGACGAACGGCGGCTCAAAGAACACGCCGCGCTGGGCGCTCATCCTGCTCTCCCGGCGGCCGGCGCCCGGCCGGGGGCGCGACAAATGCCTCACGGGCCGCCCTCATTCTTCCTCCGCCATCATCTTGCCTTCGGCGTCCAGCAGCCAGCGCGGACGCCTGATGAACTCGCCGTTGTGGAAGGTCTGCTCGATCAGACCGCGCTCTTCGAGATAATTGAAGCAGCTCCGCATGCACCCGCGGGAGCCCCCGATGCCGTAGCTCCCGCCGACGCCCCACTTCTGGAGGTACGCGTGGCCTTCGATGACGTACCCGGAGGGGTCCTCGGCCGTGGGAGATCGGCGGGCGGTGGAGAGCGTCCAGCAGATCTTGTAGGCGGTCAGCTCGGAGACCTGCTGGGCGGAGACGTCGAAGCGGTATCCCGGCAGCGACTTCGGGATGAACGGCGAGAGGCGGGGGTCGCCGCCGTGGTAGCCCAGCACGCACTTGCCCATGTCCACGTCGGCCCATCGGTAGGTCTTGGCCTCGATGGTGATCTCGACGAACCTGCCCTCGCGGACGTGGGGGATGGCGCCGGGGCACCCGGCGACGCAGGCCATGTCCAGCTTGCAGATGCTGCCCGGCTCGACGAGCGGGTCGGGCTCCAGCGCCAGGTCGGTCAGGATGGCCCCCAGCCGCTGACGCGGGCCGAACCGCTTCGTCAGGAACACCTTCGACCACCCGATCTCTCCCAGCCCGGCGGCGGTGGCGGCGATGCGGATGGCCAGGTGGACGTCCGGGGCGGGCGAGCCCTTCCGGAGGGGCTCGTGCGGCGGCTGGGTCTCGGGGACGCCGGGGTAGTAGGGCACGGCCTCGTATCCGAAGTCCTCGATGAAGCAGGCGGTCTCGTAGAGCGGCAGGGGGATGTAGAAGGTGTTCAGCAGCCCGTGGTAGTCGAAGTACGTGTACGAAGGCCAGTACGTCCCCTCCTCGATGCCGCGCCACCCCCCGCGGAGGATCCGCCGGCCCACGACGATGACGCTCCGGGCCTCGGGGAAGATGCCCGCCGGGTGCATCCGCGCCGGGGCGTCGGCGAAGCGCTCGATGTTGGCCACGCCGAACAGGTCCAGCCCGCGGGAAAGGGCGTAGTCGCGGATCCTCTTTTTTGTCGGCCGCCGCACGCTCATGTCTTGTACAGGTCCACGTCCCGCCCGACGGTCCAGGGGTCGCGCTTGCGGAACTCCGACGCAAAGCGGTTCTTCACCCGCCCGGCGCGTTCCAGGAACTGCACGCAACTGCGGATGCAGACCGCCGCCAGGCGGTCGGGCCTGCCCGCCGGGTGCAGGCGGTTGGGCATCGCGCCGTTGCGGCAGTCGGCGCAGAGGCGGTAGTCGATCTTTGCCACCTTCATCGCCTTCCCGCAGAGCTTCCGCTCCTCGGCGCCCACGTACGCGCCCAGCGGGCAGAAGCCTCTGCACTCGTCGCTGCGCGGGCAGACGGGCTCGGCCAGGAGCGGCGAGGGAGCGATCTCGGCGTCGGTGAGGATGATCTGCACCCGCTGCCGCGGGCCGAATTCAGGCGTCAACAGCACGCCGCAGAACCCGATCTCCCCGGCGCCGGCGCGGACGGCGGCGTCGTCGAAGTCGAGCATGACGTTCGGCGGGGGGGCGCCCTTTCGGACGGGCAGGCCCATCGGGGGGACCTCCGGGGGCAGGTCGGGCAGGGGGACGGCCTCCCACCCGCTGTCCTCGATCAGCTCGCCGACCCGAAAGGTCGTCATCGCGACGAACCGGTCCGCCAGCCAGTCGCAGCCGTACAGCGAATAGTTGGTGAAGTTCGTCCCCTCCTCGACGCCTCGAAGAGCGCCGCGCGGGACCCGGCGCCCGAGGACCACCACCGAGCGGGCCTCGGGAAAGATCGCCCGCGGGTGCCGCTCGGCGGGCAGCTCGTCGAAACGCCGGATGTCGGCGACGCCGAAGACGTCGGCGCCGGCCTCGCGTGCGAAGGCCTCGATCTCCTTGCGGTCCATGGGTTGCCCACCTCACTGGTTTGCGCATCGCCCGGCCAGGGCCTTGACCTGCTCGGTCGGCTTCACCGACCCGCCTCGTTTCGTCCCTCGACATTATCCCCTTCAGCCGGTGTCCCACAAGCCCCATCGGCCGGCGGGGGCACGTCGCTCAGCGACGAGACGCTTGGCAAACCGGACCCGGCGTGGCAAGATTGTGACTCAGGTGCCAGACACCGGGGCCCGATCGCGCGATCTCTGGCCCTTCCCCCGGCCAGGCGCTCGCTCTCGGGGCGCGCGCATGAGCGCACCTGATCCTGAAGGCGTTCAGGGCGTGGCGATGAGGGGCAGAAGGAAATCTCGAATCGGCAACGGCATGTGGATCGTCACGCTCTCCGCCGGCGGCTTCCTCCTGGCCGCGAAGGGCGTGGCCCTCGCGATCGCGCCCCGTGCCGGCGTGCTTCCCCTTGAGGTCCTCGCCCTGTTGGCGATGTTCCTCGGAACGGTCACGTTCATTCTCTACGTCGCCCGCACGGAACGTCACCGGTTGGTCGACAGATTGACCTGGCCCGTGGCAATGCTCGCGGTCTTTCTTGGGATCACCGAACTCCGCACCGCCTGGCAACACCGGAAATCGGAAATGCGCGACAACACCGAGATGCGGCTGACGGCGCTGCAAATGGCCTTGTGGGTCTATTACGCCGAGAAGGCGGAGTGGCCTGCCGACGTCGGCGGGGCCAGCGGCAGCGGAACAGCCCTCACCCGATCCATCCTTCGCTCGGACGCCGCCACCACACGGCTTCGCATCTTCTCCGGCTGCGCAGCAGGCGACGCCCAGGCCGTGGCGGAAGACAGCTACGGCCGCGAAATCCGCTACACTCGTCACGGCGGGAGCGACGGTGGGCCCGTCCTCATCTCCGCAGGGCCAGACGGGCGGTTCGGCAACAAAGACGACATCCGCCGGGAGGTTCTTTACCCCTCGCCTTAGCAGCGAGCAAAGGACCCCAGCGCCCCCCGGACCGCCTCCGGCACCTGCACGCACGGCGGCTCGGCAACCGCCGACAGACCCCGGCGCGCCGCCGGGGATCTAGCTCCTGCCCCCTCACCGCCCCCCGTTCCGGTCGAACCAGTCGGCGACGGCCTGGAACCTCTCGATCGGCGTGGGCAGGCCGTCGACCGCGACCCACAGCAGGAAGTTGGCGCGGCGGATGCGCGGCGTGTACAGCGTGTCGAGGGCGCGGTGGATCTCCTCTGGTGTGACGGCGGGCCTGTGGAGCACCTCGGGCGGAAAAATGCCGCCGAGGATGACCAGGTCTTCCCCGAGGACGTCCAGGGCGTGCTCGAAGGGGCAGTCGCCCACCGGCGGGGGCGTGAGGGCGTTGACGGCGTCCATGCCCGTCTCGGCCAGGGTCGTCAGCAGGTTCCGCAGGTGCCCGCACATGTGGAGGATCAGCTTCCGCCCGTGGGCGTGGGCGATGTCGGCGTAGTCGCGGACGTGCGGCAGGGAGTACCTGCGATAGATCTCCGGGCTGAGGAGGGTGGTGGAGGTGTTCTCGACGGCGATCAGCCCGGGCGACGGCGCCGCCCGGGCGACGATCTCGTACTCCTGCCGGCGGCGATCGTGCATGATCGCCATCAGCTCTTCCATCTCGGAGCGGTGGTCCTGGAGGAGGAAGTGGAACTGCGCGAGCCCCATGTCCAGCTCGATCAACTGCTGCACCGGCGAGGGCGCCAGCGTAGGCAGGTACAGCCCGTCGTCGCCGACGGCGCCGGCCGACCGCAGTCCGGAGGCGGCGGCGTCCGGCAGCTCCTCGTAATGGGAATCCGCCCACAGGCGCTTGAGGATGCGCAGCTCCTCGATGGTCTCCACCGGGTATTTCACCGGGTGCCCGTTGCGGAAGGTGGCGGTGAGCTCCCCCCACGCCGTCGCCGTCCGCCGGGCCGTCACCCGCCCCACCGTGGAGACGGTCAGCTCCGCCGGCCGCTCCAGCCGGGCGAAGGCGGCGCGGAGGCCCTCCGGGAGCCCGTAATTGCCGAACTGAAGGACGTCGCAGCCGACGTGGCGGTAGAAGTCCAGCACGGGCATGTCGCGGAGTCCGGCGGGCATCACCGAGCGGGTCTCGGCGTCCGCCAGGGTGGTCCAGGCAAGGCGGTCGATCGGCCGGCGGCTCAGGATGTTCTCGATGCGTTCCCGGCCTGTCATGGCTGCGTGACGGTTCCGGCCTTTTCGTCCATGACGTGGAACGACCCGCCGACGGCGACGTCGACGGTGACGGCTCCGTGGCCGGGGACCGTGATCCGGACGTCCTTTCTCGGCTTGACGGGCGCGTGGGCGTACACCAGCCAGCGGCGCCGGGGCTTCCGGCCGTCGGCCAGGGCCACGGCGAAGACGGGCAGCTCCGTGCTCAGCTTCCACGGGCGATTGGGGGTGAGACTCGTGTCCAGCAGGAACCAGCGCTCGGCGTCTTTGTACTCGGCGGGGATCTTCCGCTGGTACGGGTGCTTTCCGGCGGGGTTGGCCACCAGCCTGCCCTTGCGCCAGAACCGGACGAGGGTGCCGCTGCGGTGCACGCGGTCCACGGAGGCGACGATGGCCGTCAGCCAGGGCTTCATCTCCTCCGCCGGGTGAACCCAGCCGCGGAACTCGCGCACGACCCTCGGCCGGAGCAGCCACATGCCGAACTGCACGCATCCGGCGTATCGCCGGGGCGTAAAGGTCTGCCCGCGGCGGGCGTAGACCTTGCGCATGTCGCTGTCCTTGCCGGGCTGGTGCCCGTCCCAGACGGAGACCTCCCACCAGAAGTCCGGGTTGAGACGGCGGGCCTCGGCCAGCATGAACGGCCAATTCATGGACTCGATCTGGGGGCTCCAGACGGTGTAGTCGGTGGAAGGGTTCCAGTTGTGGACGTAGTAGCTGGGGCTGCCCCCGTCCCAGGCCAGCGGATTGGGGTCGATCCGGCCTCTGGTGTAAAGGGAGTACTCCATCCACCCGCCCCACCGGCCGAAGTGCGCCGGGCCGAAGGCCTCGTACCCGATGAACTTCGCATTCTTCCGCCACGCCGGGCTGAGAAGGCCCTCGCGCATCCCCTCCTGGAGCGCGCGGTAGCGCTCGATCCAGCCCTCGGCGAAGACTTTGCGTTTGTAGTCGCCGGGTTTTCCCTCTCCGTGCCGGTCGAGGTAGCGCTTGGACTTTCCGGCCTGGTGCCACCGGAGCCTGCGGTGCTCGTTGTTGGAGACGAACAGCACCCGCGGCGGGTCGGGATACCACTGCTGGAGCTTCCTGAGCATGGGCGTGTCGGTCCACTTCCGCCCGACCCTGCGCCAGGGCTCGACGGGGCCGAACGGGCTGACCATGTTGAGGACCTTGCCGTCGGGCGCGACGACGTTGGGGTTTTCCCCCCCCGGCAGGCCGAAGTACGCCTTGTCGTCGCTGAGCACCCGCTCCCACTGGGTGCTGATGAAGGAGATGGGCAGCTTCAGCCTGGCGGCCGCCTTGATCGCCTTCTCATAGTACGCCCCATCGCGCATGTTCAGTTGGAACCAGGGCAGCAGGTGATGGCCTTTCTCGATCAGGGCGATCTGATGTTCGGGCTTGAATCCGCCGGGACGCTGGCCGGTGTGCCAGTGCCCCACCAGCGGCAGCGGCAGGCCGGCGGGGTCGTCGTTTGCCCGCGTGGCCTCGGCGCGAATGGCGGCCGCCAGCTCGGCCAGGGCGGGCCGGGGCTGCCCGGCGGGACCGTACGACGCCCGCGCGACCAGCACCGCCAAGGCCAGGGCGACCTTTCCCTTCATGCCCGACACCTCGCAACGCCCCCCCGCCTGGATCATACCGCATCCGGCGGGCAGAAGAACAGCGGCAGCGGCGGCAAGGCTTGGGGCGACATCGTGCCGCATCCGGCGATCCGGCAGACACCGGAACACCCGGGCGACCGCCGGGAAGGCGGCGCGAGGATTCGGCGGTCCCTGGTCGGCCGGCGGGGGTTTAGATAGCGGCCGCGGCCGCGAGGCCCAGGCCGGGATGGCAGTGTTTGCGCTGACTATGATCTGAGGACACCGGAAAGGCAGGAAAGAGGAAAGAGATGATGGGACATTGCCGCGCCGTCGCAGTGTTCGCCCTGTCTCTGGCCGTGCTGACTTCGCCGGCCGCAGCACAGAATAAGGCCGACCCCAAGAAGCCAAAGGACGCCGAGCCCGAACACGTCGTTCTGAACAAGACCTGCTACTGGCGGCAGTATTACGTCACCGGCTTCATGCGGGTCTCCGGGAAGCTGCTGCGGAAGGAGGGCACCAAGTGGCTCAAGCCCGCCGCCATGAAGAGGCTCCGGCAAAACACCAGGAAGTACCTGGCGGGCAGGAACATCGACTGGGAGAAGACCGACTGGCGGGACGTGGCGGTGACCCACTGGGGCATCGGCGCCGCCCAGATGAAGCTCGTCCCGACGATCTATCCGCCCGCCGACTGGATGAAACCGGACTTCGACGACAGCAGTTGGGTCCGGCAGCGGATCACCCCGTACCCCTACGGCCGCAGCCACATGGGCATCGCCCACCCGTACATGCGGGCGGTGTACCTGCGGACGACGTTCCACGTGCCCGACCCGTCCAAGGTGAAGGCCCTGACCCTGTCTCTGGAGTATCGCGGCGGCATCCGGGTGTTCATCAACGGCCAAGAGGTCGCCCGCGGGCACCTGCCGGAAGGCGACCTCGCCCCCGACACCCCCGGGGCGGAGTATCCCGAGCCGGCCTACCGGGCCTTCCTGGAAGAGGTCCCCGAGCCTAACAAGGGCCGCCGCTGCGTCTCCGACATCCGCCTGCCCTTCGAGCTGTCGCCCAAGCCCCGCCGGGGCGGGAAGCGGATGGCCCCGTTCCGCAACACCTGGAGTTGCCTGCTGAACCGCAAGGGGTGGGACCGGATCACGGCCCTTCGCCACCGCGGGCTCGGGCCGGTGAGCGTCCCCGGCAAGCTCCTGCGGAAGGGGACGAACCACCTGGCCGTCGAGATCCGGTGCAGCGACTACCATCCCATCATCCTCCCGGGCGCCGGCGGGGGGCGCTTCTATACCAGCAACTGGGTCCCAAGCAGCGGCGGCTCCAACGAGACTTGGTCGCACGCCCGGCTGATCAAGCTGAGCCTGACGGACCCGGCGGGCGCGGTCCCGCCGGTCATGGGCCGGCCGGAGGGCGTCCAGGTGTGGGCCGAGGACATGCACACCCGCTGCTACCCGCAGGACTACCTCCAGCCCGGGCGGTCCCCCGGGACCGTCCGCATGGTCGGGGGGATGAACGGGACCTACGCGGGGCAGGTGGTGGTGGGCACCAGCGGCGAGCTGACCGGGCTGAAGGCCAGCGTCGGTGAACTGGCCCCGGCGGCCGGCGCCGCCAAGTGCATCCCCGCCTCGGCCATCAAGGTCCTGTACATGGTGAGCCACCGGCTGAACGAGCTGTGGAAGGCCGGCTGCGGGCGGGTGGGCTGCGCGGTCATGAACCGCTTCGCCAGGGACACCACCCTGTACCTGAGCAAGAACCCGGATCTGCTGAAGTACCAGAGCGGCGGCCTGCTGAAGCGGGAAATGGACAAGATGTCCTACTTCGACCACCTCACCGCCGTCCCGCCCCCGCGCGTGCCCGCCGACACCTGCCAGCCCATCTTCCTGTCCCTGAAGGTCCCCGCCGCCGCCGCGCCGGGCAAGTACCGCGGCGAGCTGCGGGTCCGGGCCGACGGGATCAAGCCTCGAACCGTCCCCATCGAGCTGGAGGTCCTTAACTGGCGCGTCCCCGACCCGCTGGACTTCCAGGTCGACATGATGCTGGACGAGTCCCCCTACGGCGTCCACAAGCACTACAAGGACAAGGTCAAGCTGTGGTCGGACGAGCACTTCAGGCTGATCGGCACGTCGCTGGCGCACCTGCGGCGCGTCGGGAACGACCTGGTGTACATCCCCATCCTCCGCGACATGGAGTTCGGCAACCGCGAGGACTCCATGGTCCGGTGGATCCGCCGAAAGGACGGCTCGCTGCACTTCGACTACACGATCATGGACCGGTACCTGGACCTGGCCTGCAAGCACCTGGGCAAGCCCGCGGTGGTCAGCGTCGCCCTCATGCAGTGCATGTACGGCAGCGCCGGGCCGGCCGTGACGGTCTACGACGAGGCCAAGGGAAAGGCCGAGAAGCTGGACCTGAACTGGCGGACGAACCCCATCGGGCGGCTGCCCATCTGGAAGCAGTTCACCACCAGCATCGTCTCCCACCTGAGAAAGAGGCAACTGGGGGAGTCGATCTACTGGGGCCACCCCTGGGACTGGGAGAACGACCCGGGCCTGCTGGCCCTGCTGACGGACCTGTTCCCGGACATCTACTGGTCGGCCGCCACGCACAGCTACCGCGGCGGCGCCGGCGGCGGGGGGCACGACCCGGCCCTCTTCAAGGCCGTCTGCGAGTACTACAGCCGCTGGCGCCCGACCAGCAGCAGGGGCTGGCTGGTGAAGCAGCGCCGGGCGCCGGAGAAGTGGCACAACACCACCAGCCCCCGCGGCGAGGCCGACGGCATCAACCTGCCCTTCACCTTCCGCTCCATCACCGACCGCGCCATCCGCATGGACTTCACCGGCATCGGGAGAATGGCCTTCGACTACTTCGACGGATCGTGGATGGACGGGCACGTGGGGGGGGACTGGCTCCCGGCGGGGATGCCCTGCCACGCCCTCTCCTACCCCGGGACCGACCGCGTCGAGTCCTCCGCGCGGTTCGAGGCCATGATCGAGGGCGTCCAGGACGCCGAGCAGCGGTGCTTCCTGGAGCAGTGCGCGGACCGCGGCGTGCTGCCGACCGAGCTGGCCCGGGAAGCCCTCCAGTCGCTGCTGGACCGCCACCGGGCCCACCTGTGCAACCGCTTCCGCGGCTCCCAACTGGCGGTGATGACCTACGACTGGCAGGGCAACTCCCGCCGGGTGTACGCCGTGGCCGCCCGGGCCGCCGACAAGATCGGCCTGGACGTGGACCTGACGGAGATGGCCGGGAAGGTCCCCGCCCTCGGCCGGTCCTCCCTGACGTTGAAGGTCCGCAACTGGACCGGAAAGCCTCGCGCGTGGAAGGCCGCCAGCGCCGAGAAGTGGATCGTCCCCGCCCGCACCGAGGGAACCACCACCGGGCAGGAGGAGCTTCTCGTGGGCCTCGACGGCGCCCGTCTCCAGGCCGGGCAGAAGCTCACCGGCAGGCTGACCGTCACCGACGCGGCCACCGGCCGGGCCTGGCCGGTGCAGGTCGCCGCCGAGGTCACCAAGCCCATGGAGGTGCTGTTCGAGTATCCCCACTTCAACCTCACCGTCGGCGAGTCCGACAGCCGCGAGTTCCGCATCGTCAACCACACCGTCAGCGCCCAGCCCTGGAAGCTGACCAGCTCGGTGCCGTGGATCAGGATCGACCCGCCGGCCGGCAAGCTCGCCCCCGGCGAGGACACCTTCGTGAAGGTGACCGCCAGCCCCTCCGACCGCCAGGCCGCCTGCCGCCAGGCCACCCTGACCTTCACCGGCGCCGGCGGGGCCATCGAGGAGAAGGTCCTCTCCAAGACCTTCGTCATCCCGCTGTACAAGGATCCGGGCCGGCTGCCTTACGGGCGGGTGATGAAGCTGGCAAAGGTGGACCGGAAGACGGTCAAGCGGCACAAGTGCCTGGCGGTGGGCGACCAGGTGATCATGGGCAGGCGGCAGCGGAGCGGCGAGCGGCACCCGCTGTTCGGGTTCCAGTCCCGCCGGGCCGGGCTGCCCATCCTCGGGCGGAGGAAGTTCGACCGCGCCCTCTGGGCCAGGCCGATGCACGAGACCGTCTACCACCTCGAGGGCACGGGCTTCGCCGCCTTCAGCGCCTGGGTCGGCATCCCCATCGGGGCGGCCAAGGGGATGATCCGCGAGCACCACCGCCGGGTCAACTTCGAGATCCACGTGGACGGGCAGGTGAAGGTCCAGACCGGGATGATGACCAGCACCGATGCGGGCCGGCTGCTGGCGATCAGGGGCCTCGAAAACGCCAAGGAGATGAAGCTGGTGACGCGGATGGATTCCTGCGGCGACAACTCGACGTTCCTGGCCGTCTGGGCCAACCCGCAGTTCTACAAGAAAGATTGACGACCCGCCCGCGGCCGTCCGGCCGCACGGCAAGAGAGAGTGAGACCGCCGTGAAGAAAGGGCTCCTGTCAGTGGGCTTGCTGCTGTCGCTGACCTCCGTCGGCCGGGGCATCATCAGAGCCGACTTCACCCCGAAGCACCTCACCGAACAGGCCGACGTGATCTTCGCCGGCACGCTGAAGGCCACCGGGAAGGACGCGGAGTGGAGGCTGACCGGCGCCGAGGCCATCAAGGGCAAGGCGCCGGCCGAGCACGTCCTCCGCCTTCTCGGATGCCCCAAGCTCGGCGTGAACGCCGTCGTCGAGGTCTTCAAGCAGCACGTCAACGAGCCGGTGATCGTGTACGTCGGCACGCTCGACCGGGTGAAGCGGGCGTACGTCCACCTGGGGGGCCGGTGGCTAAGCGCCCAGCCGGCGGCCAAGGGCCGGTGGAACGTCACCTGCCTGGTTCCCCGGATGAACGGCACCTACGCGGGAGGCACGGACATGCTCATCCGCATGAGCGCGTATCTCGTGAAGGATCCCGACGCCGGCGTGCCCGTCGCCGCCGGCGTCCGCTGGTCGCAGGAGCACATCGCGGTGGGCAAGACAGCCGGCGCGTCGGGCGGGATGGCCGCGGTGGAGATCGGCAAACCGGCCAGCGTGCACCTGTTCGTCTCCTCGACCGCCGGGGACAGGCTCTTCCGCCCCAGGGAGGCCGACGACGAAACGAAGTTCCAGGACGTGACGGCGGCGGCCGGAGTCGACACCCGGTCGCGCCGCTTCACGTGGGTCGATGTGGACCGCGACGGGCTGGGAGACCTGATCAGTTGGGACGGCAAGACCGTCTCGGTCCGGCTCGTCGGCAGGGACGGAAAGTTCAAGGCCCCCCGCGGCGAATGGTCCGTCAAGCTCGATGACGGCTGCACGGGCCTGTCGGGCTGTTCGCTCGACGGCACCCCGGGCGCGCTGGTCAGCACCCACGCCGGCGCCGTCCTCCTGATGGCGGACGGGAAGACCGGATGGAAGAAGGTGGCGCTGCCCCCGGGCAAGGGGCAGGAATATCTCGGCCAGCTCTCCGGCTGCGCCGTCGCCGACCTGGACAACGACGGCTTCGTCGACGTCCTCCAGCCGGGAGAGCAGGGCGGTATGCTGTGGAAGGGCAAGGCGGGTGGCGTCAAGGCGGCCGTCAAGACCAATGTCGGTGCCGGCGCGGGGATCGCCCGTCCCGTCCTCGGCGACTTCAACGAGGACGGGGCCCTGGACATCTTCCTGGCCGGTCCCGAGACCAACAGCCTGTGGGAGAACGACGGCAAGGGCGGGTTCAGGAACGTCGCCGACTACAGCGGCTCCGTGGGCTGCAAGTGCCCCGCCCGCGCCGCCGAGGCCAGGAGGATGGACCTGAACCACGACGGCCGGCAGGACCTGTGCCTGGTCTACCCCGACGGGGGCCTGATGTATCACTTCAACCGCGGCTTCCGCGCCTTCGGGGAGGAGGGCAAGGTCCGCCTGCCGGGGCTGGGCGGCGCCCGCGGCGGGCGGCGGACCGGCCTGAGGGCCACGGCCTCAGCCGACTTCAACGAAGACGAGGCGCAGGACCTGATCGTGATGCTGACCAGCGGCGAGATCTATGCTTACCTGAACAACCAGTACGACAAGCCCGGTCTGCGGCTGCGGCTGGGACCAGGCGTGACCGGGCCGGTGACGGTGAGCTGCTGGCAGGGCGAAGCCCACCCCGTCTGCTGCGGCAGCGTGCCCGTCACCGGGCACAGCCCGCCGGCGTACGTCTGCGCCCGCCACCCGGGAAAGTGCACCGTCAAGTGGCGCGTTCCCGGGAAGGGCGAGCAGCGCAGGGCGGTCACGGTCGGGGACGGCGTGGTGGACGTGGTGATCGGCGCCGAGGCCGGGAAAAAGCAGAAGTAGATGTGTTATTATCGTCAGCCTGCCACAGAGCCTATCCCCTGTGGGCAGTGGTTCGCCCATAGAGGTGGTGGTGAGGGCGGGGCTGCGACGTATGCGCTCGCGGGAGTTTGCCGATGAGGAGATCAGCGACGAGGAGACAGACGATGAAGAGCCGCTTTGCCCTGGCGGGCGTTGTCCTGTCGGTGGGCGCATTGGCTTCGCCCCTCGGGGCCGAGCAGAAGACCGGCGCCAAGAAGCCAAAGGACGTAAAGGCCCAGCACCTCATTCTCAGCGAGAGTTGTTACTGGAGGCAGTACTTCGTCACGGGGATGATCCGCCTCTCAGCCGACGCGGTGAGAAAGGAGGGCACCAAGTGGTGCAGCGAACGGCTGCTGAAGCGGATGGAGCGGGACACGAAGCGGCACCTGGGGACCCACAACATCGACTGGTCCAAAACGGACTGGAAGGACGTGGCCATCTGGTTCCAGCCGCGGGACATCGGCGAGGGGACGCTGCCGATCGTCCCGACGATCCATCCCGCGCCGGACTGGATGAAGCCCGGCTTCGACGACCCCGGGTGGGTGCG
>CAZNSB010000027.1:0-5893 GCA_964575155.1 uncultured Planctomycetaceae bacterium
GTAGTGCCCCTGGGCCCACTCGTTGGGGTTCTTGTTGACGACCCACCGCCGCGGGTCCTTGTCGGTCGGCCAGCCGGGGACCTTCACCCATGCGGTGACGGTCAGCTTCTTCGGCTCCAGCGTGGGCGTGTGGGGGACCTCCACGGCCGAGCCGGCGCCGTCGCACAGCAGCGCCCGCCCGACCTTGCCGGCCGCCGTCCGCACGCTGGCGGCGAGGATGCGGTTGCCGGCGTAGGTCATGGCGTCTTCCCGGCAGGCGTTGAAGGTGAACGGCCGGGCCCCCGCCGCGGCGACCAGGGTGTTCTTCCGGATGGTGTTGCCGGTGGCCTTGTGGAAGCGGATGGGGCTGCGGGCGACGCCGTAGATCGTGTTGCCCTCGATGACGATCTGCGAGCTGCCCTCGTCGATGAACATGCCGTTGCTCTCGGCCCGCCCGGCGTTGGGGGGGACGTCGTGGATGACGTTTCCGGCGAGGACGGTTCCCGGCTGGCGCCCGAGGGTGTAGATGCCGCCGCCGTCGGAGAGGGTCTGCATGACGTGGTGGATGTGGTTTCGCTCGACGCGGTTGTTCCCGCACGGCGTGGGCTTGGGGTTCCACTGCCACCCGACGGACACGCCGGTGTACGGCAGGCGGCAGATCTCGTTGCGGGCGATGACGGTGCCGTCGGTGATGCCCGCCCACACCCCCACGCAGCCGAAGAACGTCGCGGCGCAGTCGTGGACGTGGCAGTTGCGGACGACGTTCCCCTTGGCCATGTCGGTCTTGGCCTGGCCCGTCTCGCCGATCATGACGCCGTTTCCGCCGGCGTCGGCGATCTCGCAGCCGACGAGGCGGCACTTCCGGCAGCCGCGGCGAAGGGATAGCGCCGTGCCGCCGACGTGGGCGACGCGGCCGTCCTCGAAGGCGCAGCCCTCGGCCGACTCGAAGGCCACCGCCGCGGGCATCCGCAGGCGCATCAGCTTGTGCTTGGCCTCGCGGCGGTCGTCGTGGAAGCCCGCCTGCCCCCCCGCGTACCCGCCCGCCGGGCGCGGGAACGCGCAGTGCTCGAACGTCAGCCCCACGAGGCGGAGGTTCCGCACCGGCCTGCCGGCGGCGCCTTTGACCTCGAGCAGCCGCTCCGCCGCCGGGGCGACGACCTCGCCCGACGCCATGTCCTCGCCCTCCGCCGGCCAGTACGTCAGCACGCCGGTGTTCCGGTCGAGGTGCCACTCGCCGGGGGAGTCCAGCAGCTCGCGGGCGTTCTCGACGAAGTAGCGCGGGTGCGGCTCGAAGCCGGTGATCACCCAGAACCCCAGCCCGGCGCCGATGGGGCCGGTGAGCGTCACCTGCCGGGTCTTTTCGTCCACGTCCTTGACGCGGACCCGCGAGACGGACCAGTCGTGCAGGAAGACGATCTCGGCGTCGGCGAGGTTCTGGTATCGGCGGAGGTCGCCTTGGCGGAACTGGAAGCTGGTCCTCTTGTCCGGCCCGGGCTTGACGACGCGGAAGTAGCCGGCGTTAGGCGACCGCGCCCGCACCGCCCGCCGGCCGTTGGCGAACAGCTCGTTGAAATGCCACTTGCCGGCCTTGACGTCCGGTATCTCGGCCGTCCACAGCTTGCCGGTCCGCTTCCACCCGCCGATCCGCCGCCCGCCGGTGAAGAGGGGCTTCTCACCGGCCGCGGCCTGGTAGGTGATCGAATGCCTTTCGGTGCCGGAGTCTTCCGGCCCGAAGACCACCGGCCCGGCCAGCTCGTACCGCCCGCCGGCGATCTCGACGGTCACGTCCTTTTTCAGTCCGGCCCGGACCAGCGACCGCACCGCGTCCCGCGCCCGCCCAAGCGTGGCGAAGGGGGCCGCCTTCGTCCCCGCCGCGTCGTAGCTCCCGCCGGGGGCGACGTGGAAGTCCGCGGCCAGGCACCCGCCCGCGCCCGCCAACAGAGCCGCCGCCGCAAACAGCACCGCCGAAGACATTTCCGAGATCATGGCCGCCGCTCCCTGAGCTGCACCCGGCGGGCGCCCGGGCGACCTCGCGCGCCGCCCCGCCCGTCCGCGCCAGCGAGGGCATCCTAACGCCTGAAGGCCGCCCCCGCAAACCAGCGCCCGCCGCGCGGCGGGCCGTTTCGCAAGGTTCCCGGCCCACCACGGACGCCATCCGAACCGGCAGCGCCGCCCGCTTCGCCAGACGGACCGGGGGGTTCTCAAAGAGCTTCTTACCGAAGGAGGGTTCGGCGTGTATGATCGTGGCGGCGCCGCCCGGGACGGTCGCGGGCGGGAGGTCTGATGGAAGACGCCAGGTCGAGGATTGCCGGACGTGGAAGGGAGCAGTCGCAGTGACAGAAGGGAAGAATGAACCGGAGGTCCCCCAGGCCTTCGCGGCCCTCGGTCTGGCCGAGGAGCTGCTGAAGGCGGTGGCCCGGATGGGCTGGACGGTGCCGACGGAGATCCAGGAGAAGATGATCCCGCTGGCGCTGGGCGGGCGGGACATCCTCGGCCAGGCCAAGACCGGCACCGGCAAGACCGCCGGGTTCGCCCTGCCGATCCTCCAGCGGCTGGGCGGCGGGGAGCAGGTCCGCTGCCTGATGCTGACGCCCACGCGGGAGCTGGCGGCCCAGGTGGCCGGGGACGTCCGCCGGCTGGGGCGGTTCACGTCGCACCAGCTCGCCGTCGCCTACGGGGGCACGCGGGTCGCGGGCAACGCCGAGCAGCTCCGCCGCCGCCCCGGGATCGTCGTCGGCACGCCGGGGCGGATCATGGACCTGATGCGCCGCCGCCTGCTGAAGCTGGGGCACCTGCGCTTCGCCGTCCTCGACGAGGTGGACCGGATGCTCGACATCGGCTTCCGCGACGACATCCGCCGCATCCTCGGCGGCGTCCGCCAGGAACACCAGACCATCTTCGTCTCGGCGACGATCAACGCGGAGATCAACCGGCTGGCGCGGCAGTACATGCGCGACCCGGTGGAGGTCTTCTGCTCTTCCGACAAGATGACGGTGGACGAGGTCGAGCAGTGGTACTTCACGGCCCTGCCGGAAGAGAAGCACCGGCTGCTGGTGCACCTGCTCCGCCGGGAGAAGCCCCAGCACGCGTTGGTCTTCACCCGCACCCGCCGGGCGACCGCCCGCGTCGCCCGGAACCTACACGCCGCCGGCATCGACGCCCGCGAGATCCACGGCGACCTCTACCAGCGAAAACGCGACCGCATCATGGACAGCTTCCGCCGAGGCAAGCTCCACGTCCTCGTCGCCACCGACCTCGCCAGCCGGGGGCTCGACATCGACCACATCTCCCACGTCATCAACTACGACATCCCCGAGGACCCCGAGGTGTACGTCCACCGCATCGGGCGAACCGCACGCATGGGCCAGCCCGGAAAGGCCTTCACCTTCGTCACGCCGGACCAGGGCGAGGAGCTGACCCGCATCGAGATCCTCATCAACTGCGAGATCCCCTGCCGGAAGCTGGAACGATTCCAGCGCATGCCTCCGCCGCCGCGCGAGCCCGCGCCCGCCCGCCCCGCGCGGCGCGGCCCGGGGACCGGAAAGCTCGCCCGCCGCCGCAAGCGCCGGCTGTGAGGGCGGGCACACGGCCCGCCGCGGCGGCGCTGCACCGTCCAGATCGGCCTTCATGGTGCCACGGCTGCGCCTCTTGCAGCACGTAGGGTGGGACGAGCGGAGCGAGTCCCACCGCCCCGCTCGTGCGCCCCGGGTGCGAAAGTGCGAAAGGTGGGACTCCGTCCCACCCTACGACTGCCTCAGCGTGCATTCGGCGCTGGCCCGGGCGGGGGGGCCGGCAGATGTCCCAGCGGGCGGTAGTACGTCCGGCGGAAAGCGGGCTCGCGGAGCAGGACCGGCAGCAGGAACAGGTAGCAGTCGGCCAGGTAGCCCTCGTAGCCGCAGGGCTTTCCGTCCCAGGTGGTCCAGTCGATGCCGCGGGGGAAGGCGTTGACGGCCCCGTTCTGAAAGCCGGTCTTGTCCTGCCGGGCGAGCATCGCCCGCAGGATCGCATCGCCGTGGTTGTCCTCGCCGACGACGTAATGGGCCAGGACGAAGTGGGCCGACTGGGCGGCGGTGATGCCGCCGTTCATGTACTGGCCGAAGGTGTCCGAGCCGTCGGCCTTCTTCCCGCACCCGATCGCGTCCAGCAGGTAGTCGCCTCGGCGGATGGGCACCAGCACCGGGGGGACGCCCAGGTCGAACCGGGTGAAGCCGGCCTGGGTCATCTTCGCCCGCAGCTTCGCCAAGATCGCCTTGCCCCGGGCGCGATCGACGAGCCCGTACTCGACGGCCAGGCCGTTGACGACGGTGCAGGCGTAGTCGTGCAGCTCGCCGTCGGCGCTTCGCCACCACGCCAGCCAGCCGGTCTTTTCGTTGAAGAGGGTCTTGGCGTAGGCGGCCTTGAGGCGGTCGGCGAGGGCGGCGTAGCGGGCCTGCTTTCCCTTCCGCCCGAGCCGGCCCTCCAGCTCGGCCAGGCAGCGGAACGCGCGGTAGATCTGGGCGTTGGTCAGGCCGTCCTTGTGCCCGCAGTTCACGGCGTCGAACCACGCGCAGGAGCGTTTCGGCTGGCGGAGGGTGTTGAGGTTGCCGCTCTGTGTGGCCTCGATCATGCCGTCGTTGTCCACGTCCCTCTTGGCGAGGAACTCGGCGATGAACTCCAGCCGCTCGATCCGCCGGGCGAGCCACTTGGTGTTGCCGACGGCCTCGACGTAGACCCAGGCGGCGATGATGGGGCCGCTGTTGGCCTCGAGGAAGTTGCCGTAGTTCCAGTAGCAGATGACCTCGCCGGTGGGGCGGGTCTTCTTGTCCAGCCAGAAGTCGACGGTTCGGCGGACCATCTCGGCGATGGAGACGCCGGGGGCGACCTGTGGGACGAACAGGGCCATGTCGGCGTAGAAGGGGACCGAGCAACTGGCCGGGTCGCTGACGACGTTGTTGCCCAACAGGCCGGGGGGATAGTTGCCCCACTTGGCCTTGGCCTGGAAGGCGTTCAGCCAGCCCCGGCGGGCGGCACGCCAGAGGGCCTTGTCCTTCAGGCCCTTCGGCGGGGGCAGGTGGAGGGGCGCCATCGTCAGCGTGCAGGGGGTGCCTGCCTTCGGCGGCGGCAGCTCGACGATCAGGTCCACCCGCGTGTTCCGGCGCCCCTCCAGCCGCCCCTTCAGGGCCGACTGTGGCGTCGCCGTCAGCAGCATCGCCCCGAAGTCCGGGGCGACGACGGCCGCCGGCAGTTGCAGCCGGCCGGCCTCGTCCCAGACGCTCGCCAGCGCCGTCGTGCAGGTGACGCGCGGGTCGAAGGGAAAGACGATCTCGACGGCCTCGATCCCGCTCGGCGCCTCCCCGGCGCCGGAGACCGCCATGACAAGCCCGCCGGCCTGCTGGCTAACGGACCAGACCACCACGGCGTCGGGCGCGGGCGTGATGCGATACACCGTGCCGCCCTCGCCGGTCGCCCGGACGGCGGTGGGCATGGCCTCGCCGGCAAGCCACTTCCCGCCCACCCGCACGCGCAGGCCCACGCCCGCCCCGCCGCGGAGCAGGTTCCTCCGGGCCCGCCCGCCGCCTTCGGTGTCCCAGCTCAGAAAGCCTATCCGGGCGACCTTCGCATCCGCATCGACCCTCATCGTCGGCTCCTCGGACCCGCCGGCCGGGACGGAATCCTCCCCGCCCACGCCCGGCGCGAGCACGCACGTGATGAGCAGCGCCAGTCCTTCGTTCGGCATGGGGCGGCTCCTTTGCGTCTGGTCGTCAGGGCTCCTCACAGACCCTCGAACGGCGCCAAGAGGGCACAAGCCCACGGATAGCCATCCGTGGGCTTTCTTGACGAGCGGGCGCCCCGGGCGCGTGCTACCTTGGCGGGTCGCCGGCGAAGCTGATGACGACGGCCTCGTTCTGGGTCCACTTGAAGGAATAGGTATCGC
>CAZNSB010000027.1:5903-13750 GCA_964575155.1 uncultured Planctomycetaceae bacterium
CGTTTCGGGCGTCGGCGGGGCGGGCGGCGAAGCGGAGGCGGACGGTGAAGGTGTCGGTCTTCAGCCCGGCGGCGCTGCCCCCCCCGGTCTCGCTGCCGCGAACCTCCGGGTTGAAGCACAGGAACACGATGGTCCGCCCGTCCTTCCTCCAGTAGGTGATCTCGTACCCGTGCTCTTTCTCGCCGGCACTGTCGATGTCCACCCAGCGCGCGGGTCCGGCGGCCTTGACGTGCTTCATGAAGACCTCGCGCCTCTTGGCGTCCTGGAAGCCCTTGACGCGGCAGGCGTTGTACCACTGCGGGGAGAGGTTCATCAGGATGGCCCGGCCCTTACCGATGTTGGGCGGCCCCGCCTCCCCCGGCCGGCGGGCGGCCTGGTTGACGTGATCGACGCCCATCTTCCGGACGGCCTTGTGGAAGCCGCTGGCGTCCCGGATGCAGTCCATCCGGTTCGTCAGCAGCTTCTCGTAGCTCTTGTAGGAGAAGTTGGCGTCCTGGTCGGTCTCGCACCACATGCGGGTGGCGAAGACGTCCTTGGCCCGCATGGCGGGGTCGTGCTTGACGCCGAACAGGTCATCGAGGGCGCCGCCTTTGGCCCGCCCCCGCCCGTGCTGGTCCCACAGGCCCGGGAGGTAGTCGGCGATGACCGTCCCGCCGCGGCGGCAGAAGTCGCGGATGCGCTCGGCCTCGACGTCGGAGAGGGCCAGGCACGCCGGGAGGATGAGGACCTTGAACTCGTCCGGGACGCCGTTGCGGATGACGTCCACGTAGCTGATGAAGCTGTACTGGAGCCCCTCGTCGCGGAGCATGTTCTCCCACGCGTGGCGGACGAGGTGCGAGCTGCCCAGCCGGTGGTCGCCGTTGCGGTTGGGCCAGGTCTTCTTGTGGGCCTCGGCGTCGAGGATCCAGGAAAGCTGGATGGAGGGGTGGGAGTAGTAGACGGCGACGCCGTCGTGGACCCACTCGGCCCCGCTCATGAGCGGGCCGATCTTGTCCCGGGCGGCCTTGTAGTGCGGTGCGACGGCGGCGTGGAAGTCCTTCGGGCGCTTCCCGTCGAACCACCCCTGCACCCAGCCGATGAACCCGCGGTTGCCGTGGGCGAGGTAGTACCATACCTGCCAGACCGTGTCGGCGACGCGCTTGTGGAAGTGGGTGGTGACCGCCGGCAGGGCGTTCTTGGGGTTGAAGGAGCGGATGACCGCCTGCGAGGAGCCGAGGTTGTACGCCTCGATGAACTGGATCTTCCGCATCAGCCGGGCGTAGTCGTACCCGCCGAAGGCGTTGGGGCTCTGGCCGCCCACGAACCCGCACGGCGTGGCCGGGTCCATGCGATTGGCGTGGGCGACCAGTTCGCCGAGGAAATTGGCCCAGTAGGCGTCGTTGAAGGTCCACTGGTCCATGAGCTGGCTGGCGTCGAAGGTCGCGACCGACCAGCTCCGCAGCTTCGGCCAGACCTGGTTGTAGCTGATCCACCCGGGGTGGTCCGGTGCGCGGCCCGGGCCGTAGATCTCCTCCAGCCACTTCCGGTAGGCGGAGGCGTCGTCGGTGACCTGCCACATGCAGGGCTTGACGAAGCTGCCCCAGGAGATTTCGTCGTCGAGGGCGTAGGCGGCGCGGTGGCCGCTGGAGATGACCTTCCCGACGTAGTCTCGAATGATGCCCTTGAGCTTGGAGGCCATGGCGGCGTTGACGGGTCGGGTGCGGAGGCCGGTGGTCGGCAGCTTGCCCTTGCCCCTTCCCCGCAGGTAGAGGTATCCCTTGCTGGCGGTGTGGTCCACGTAGAACCGCAGCCTGAAGCGGTTGATCCACCCCAGCTTGTCGATCCCGCCGGGTCTGGTCTGCCCGTGGTCGAGGTAGGCCCCGTTGTAGCCGTGGTCCTTGCAGAACTGCCCGGCGGCCTGGTCGTAGCCGATCCGCCAGTGGTAGGTCCACGGCATGTAGGTCCAGCTCGGCCAGGCCTTCAGGGCCCAGGCCTTCTCCTGCTTGACGCGGCGGAAGTCCTTGCTGGTCTTGACGTAGGTTTCGTAGGGGTCGGCGGACAGCGCCGCCCCCGCCGATGCCAGGATCGCCGCCGCGAGGGCGGCGGCCGCGGGCGGTCGCCTGCGCATGGTGGGGCTCCTTGCTGATCGTGCGGGGGCATTGTCGCACAAGATCGGGCCGTTCGCCACGGCGGGCCCGCCCCGCAAAATCCCCTTTAGCAACCGTCGGAGCGTTTCGTACAATGCCACAAGCGATGAAGGTGGACCCGAGATTCCTTACCAGCGACGGGCCGGAAATCTTTACCGGCAACGAGCTGCTGCTGAAGGGCGCGCTGGAAGCCGAGGGGGGCGCGCACCTGCTGGGGGGCTATCCCGGCTCGCCGATCGCGGGCTTCTTCGACGCCCTGGCGTCGGTCAAGGACCTGATCAACGCCAAGGGCATCCGCGCGGTGATCAACAACAACGAGGCCCTGGCTGCGGCCATGCTGAACGGCTCGCAGGTGGTCGGGTGCCGGGGGATGATCGTGATCAAGAGCGTCGGCGCCCACGTCGCCGCCGACGCGCTGGCCCTGGGCAACCTGGCCGGGGCCAACCCCGACGGCGGCGCCATCGTCGTCTTCGGAGACGACCCCTGGAGCGACTCCACCCAGGTCGCCGCCGACAGCCGGTACATCGCAAAGCACCTCTACATGCCCGTCGTCGAGCCCGCCGACTGCCAGGAGGTCAAGGACTTCGTCGACGCCTCCTTCAAGCTGTCCGCCCGCTCGGAGCTGTACGCCGGGTTCGTCCTGACCACCAACCTCGCCGACGGCGGCGGGTCGGTGCGCTGCCGACCGAACCAGTACCCCGAGTTCAATACCCGCCAGCGCCTCACCCTCGACACCGCCGCCATCGACGTGAACAAGTACGTCCTGCTGCCGCCGAGGACCTGGTGGCAGGAGGAGAGCCTCGCCGACCGCTTCGCCCGCGCCGTCCGCACCGCACGCGGGCTCGGCATGAACCGCATCCTCCATCCCAACGACACCCGCCGACCGATCGGCTTCGCCACCAGCGGGCTGGCCTCGGCCTACCTCGTCCAGGCGCTGCTGGAGCTGGGCGTGCTCGGCGATTACCCGATCCTCAAGTTCGGCATGAGCTACCCCATCGACCCGGAGCTCATCGCCCAACTCGCCCAGCAGTGCGAGCGGATCGTGGTGGTGGAGGAGCGCCGCGGCTTTATCGAGGAGCAGATCAGCGAGGTGGTGCTCCGCGCACGCCAGGCCGGCGAGCCCGCCGGCAACGCCGAGGTCTGGGGAAAGATCTTCCCCGCCGGGCTGCAGGGCCTGCCCGCCATCCGGGGGCTGCACCCGTCGATGCTGACGGAGCGGCTGGTGCCGCTGCTGAAGCAGTTCGGCGGCCGGGGGCGCCGGCCCGCGCCTCTGGCGGCCCGGCAGAGATGGGACCGCGAGCTGGCCACCATCGAGGCCACCGCCAAGGTGGAGGTCGGCAAGCTGCCGGCCCGGCTGCCGACGTTCTGCCCGGGCTGTCCCCACCGCGACAGCTCCAGTCTGTGCCTGGAGATCAAGAAGCGGTTCATGGACTCCGAGTACATGCGGCGGGCGCACAAGCGAGACCGCGTGGACCTGATGTTCCACGGCGACACCGGCTGCTACACCATGCTCATGTTCCCGCCCACCGCCCCGCTGATGCACGACTACTCCGGCATGGGACTGGGCGCCGGCACCGGCAGCGGCACCGACCCCTTCATCACCAACAAGCAGGTCGTCTTCATGGGCGACTCCACCTTCTTTCACTCCGGGCAGATCGCCATCTCCCAGGCCATCAAGCTCGGACAGGACATCACCTTCATCCTCCTCGACAACCGAACCACGGCCATGACCGGCCACCAGCCCACACCCGGCGTCGACTACGACATCCTCGGCAACCCCACGCCCGCCCAGAGCATCGACGAGATCATCCGCGGGATGGGGGCCGAGGAGGAGGTCTCGGTGGTGCGGGTGGACGTGGAGCGGCGCAACGAGTACGGCCGGCTGCTGGAGAAGACGTTCCTGGCCGACGGGGTGAAAGTGGTGATCGCCGACAAGGAGTGCGGCATCACCCGGATGCGCCGCAAGCGCCGCGAGGAGCGGGCGATCACCCGGCGGCGCGGGTTCCTGCCGACCTGGGAGCACATGAACATCAACCCGGAGATCTGCCGCTTCTGCCTGGCCTGCGCCGAGCAGACCGTCTGCCCGGGCCTCAAGCACGTCCAGACCGACTACGGGCGGAAGATGGACACCGACGTCTCCTGGTGCGTCAATGACGGGGCGTGCGAGCGCGTGGGCGCCTGCTCGGCCTTCGAACGCGTGACCATCAAGCGCAAGAAGCCCCCGCGCTCGCGCGTGCCCGAGCTGGGGCTGGACAAGATCCCCGAGCCGCAGAAGCGACCCCCCGGCGAGCTGTGGCGGTGCTGCCTCGTCGGCGTCGGCGGCATGGGCATCGGGGTGGCGACCAGCATCCTCGTCCGCGCCGGGCACAAGGAAGGGTACTCCGTCGTCTTCCTCGACAAGAAGGGCCTGGCCATCCGAAACGGCGCCGTCGTCAGCCAGGTCGTCTACAACATCGCCAACCAGCCCGTCAGCGCGGTCATCGGGCACGGCAAGGCCGACCTGCTGATCGGGGTGGACATCCTCGAGGCCGCCAGGGCACTCGAACCCACCGGGCGGGCCCGGATCGCCTCGCCCCAGCGCACCGCCGCGGTCATCAACACCCACAAGACGGCCACCACCAACGGGCTGATGGCCCAGGACGACTTCGACCCCGACGAGCTGGAACCGATCATCCGCGCCAACACGGCCGCCGACAATTGCCTCGCCCGCGACATCTCGCGGATCTGCGAGGAGTACCTGGGCTCCAAGGTCTACGCCAACATCATGATGCTGGGGTTCGCCTTCCAGAAGGGGCTGATCCCCGTCTCCATGCACGCCATGGCCTGGGCCATCAAGGACACCATCCGGGCCGAGTTCCGAAAGAACCTCTACGCCTTCAACATGGGGCGCAAGCTGGTCGTCCAGCCCGACCTGTTCCTCGGCGCCCCCCGGCGGACCAACTGGGCGGACGTGCTGGAGGAGAAATGCCGCTGCACCATCCGCCGCTACGGTCGGGGGCAGCGGCTGGCGGACGCCCTTCGGCAACTGGCGGCCGAGACCGTCAACGTGACCGCCGAACTCGACGAGCAGATCAAGCGGGCCATTGTCGTCCGCCTGTATGACACCCTCCGTTGGGGAGGCATCGACTACGCCCGGCGGTACGCCGCGGCCGTTACCGGCGCCTACGCCGCCGACAGCGCCGCCTTCGGCTTCGCCGCCACCCGCGCCGTCGTCCACAACCTCGCCGGCGCCATGCTCATCAAGGACGCGGTCTTCCTCGCCGAGCTGTCCACCAGCCCCGAGAAGTACGCCCGCGACCGCAGGAAGTACAACGTCAACCCCGCCAACGGCGACCGCATCTCCTGCCGCCACCTCTGGCACGTGCCCGTCCGCATCGGCCCGTGGAGCTTCCGGATCGACCTGACCGTCTACGACTGGATGCTCAAGCTGCTGCGCGAGTCGCGCTACCTGCGGAAGCTCTTCCCGCTGTGGCACCGCGACGAGCGCCAGTACCGCGACCAGTACCTCCGCCGCGTCGAGCAGTTCGCCCCCGCCACGCCGGCGGAGTACCGACGCCGGCTCGTCGCCCTCGCCGGCGCCAAGTGCATGAACTGCACCAACCCCCGCTGCGCGGAGGCCGGCTGCCCCCTCGCCGCCAACATCCCCCAATGGGCCCAGCTCGCCTACCAGCAGCGATGGGAAGAGGCCGCCGATTCGCTCCTGGCAGACAACAACTTCCCCGAGATCACCGCGCGGGTGTGTCCCGCCCCCTGCCAGGACGCCTGCAAGCAGGGGCTCAACGACTATCCCGTCCAGGTCCGCGACCTGGAACGCCAGATCATCGACCGCGCCTTTGCCGACGGGCGCGTCGCCCCCCGCCCCCCCGCCGGCAGGACGCAGAGGAAGGTGGCCGTGGTCGGCTCGGGCCCGGCCGGGCTCGCCGCCGCCCAGCAGCTCGCCCGCGCCGGCCACGAGGTCACCGTCTTCGAGGCCGACGAGAAGCCCGGGGGGCTGCTGCGGTTCGGCATCCCGGACTTCCGGCTGGAGAAGGACCTCATCGACCGCCGCCTCGCACAGATGCAAGCCGAGGGCGTCGCCTTCAAGACCGGCGTCCGCGTCGGGCGGGACCTCTCCGGCGCCGAGCTCCGCGAGCGGTTCGACGCCGTCCTGCTGGCCACCGGCGCCCGCCGGCAGCGAGACCTTCCCGTCCCCGGGCGGGAGCTTCAGGGCGTGCACCTGGCGATGGACTACCTCCGGGACGAGAACCTCCGCGCCGCCGGCGGCGCCGCCGACGCCCCCGGGGCCATCGACGCCCGGGACAAGGTCGTCGCCGTCATCGGCGGCGGGCTGACCGGGGAGGTCTGCGTCGAGCTGGCCGTCAAGCAGGGCGCCCGCCGGGTCCACCAACTGGAAATCCTCCCCGAGGCCGACAACGCCCCCGGCATGACCGCAGAAGCCCCCGAAAACGTCGAGAGGCACTGGTGCGTCTCGACGCGGGAGTTCTCGGCCAACGGCTCGGCCGTGGCCGCCCTCCAGGCCGTCCGGGTCAAGTGGGTCCCCTCGCCCAACGGGCATCAGCCCCAGGAGCTGCCCGGCAGCGAGTTCGCCCTGGACGTGGACCTGGCCGTGCTGGCCATCGGCTTCGACGCCGTCGTGGACCCCGACCTGGCGCAGCAGCTCTCCCTGGCCGCCGACGACGCCGGCCGGCCCGTCGTCAAGGACCACCAGACCTCCACCGAGGGCGTCTTCGCCGCCGGCGACCTTCTCACCGGCCCGGCCTACGTCGCCACCGCCATCGCCTCCGGCCGAAAGGCCGCCGAAAAGATCCACGACTACCTCACCGCACACCCGCAGTTCCAGGTCGAGCCCCTCGCCGCGGGCAAGTAGGCGACGAGCTTATCGGCGGGCCAGCGATGCAGAACGAAGCAGGGAAACGAAGACGGAGCGCCCGGCGCCTCCCCGATGCCTGGATCGCGCTGGTGTTGGGCGCATCGGCCCTGCTGGGTGGGGGCTGCGCGATCATCTTGCCGACGGTCCCCCTCAATGCTCCCGGTTACGGGCATACCTACCGCGTCGTCGACCCCAACGACAATCCAGCGCCTTCCGGCCTGATCGTCCTGGTTTCGTGGTACCACCTGGCCGGCAAGATGATCCACTGCTATGAGATCCGATCGGGCGAGGTGGCCGTACCTTTCAAGTGGGGCACTCGCTATGGGGATACTTGGTGGTGCGCCCTGGGGACACCGATCGTCGGGTACTTCGGCATGTTCACGAATCCCCTGTTCACGGACCTGTATCCTGTCGTTCCCGGACACGTGCCCAAGGGCCTGCTGTCCTGCTATTGGGCTCAGGGCCACCAGGACGGGCTGCGCCCGCCACCCGAGACGATCCATCTGGTCCCGGCGGATTCCGACAGAGAGCACGACTGGCTCGACAGTGTCTCGCACGCCGTAGCCGATCACCCCGACAGCACCCATGCCGACAGGGCTCAGGCAAAACGGGTGCTGGACTACGTCGACAACCGGCGCAAGATGCTGGCCCCGCGCTCGCCGCCCCCCATTCCGGCCCATCGGAAGCCCGCGGGCCGGCAATCCTCCACCCAGGCTGCGAAGTAAGCGCTGGTCGCTGGCTTTCCGCGCGGATAAGATCAGGCCGCGGAAAGGGTCGCCATGCAGATCGTTCAGACCGTCTTGAACGCGCTGTTCTTCCTCGCCGCGAGCGTCTGGGGCGGGGGGCTGGTG
>CAZNSB010000027.1:13760-20974 GCA_964575155.1 uncultured Planctomycetaceae bacterium
GCGCTGATCAACTCGGCCCTGAAGGGGCGGCGGACCGAGGGCCGCCAGATCATCCGCCGGCTCCGCGGCGTCTTCCAGCGGATCGAGGTGCTCGTGCTGATCGCGCTGTGGGCCGCCAGCCTGGCCGGACTGCTGCTCGAGAAGACGCTGGGGGACGGCTATCCGGGCACGTGGGGCACCGCCGACGCCATGGCCATGGGGCTGCTGGTGATCCCGACCATCGCGGCGGCGTACTCGACCTTCTATCTGACCGGGTCGATCCGGAGATTGGAGACCCAGCTCGGCAGCTACGCCGACAAGGACGAGCAGATCAAGGTCCGCAAGGCGATCGCCCTGCGCCACGCGCAGGGGAAGCTGCTGACCTGGCTGAAGGCGGCCATGGTGGCCGTGCTGATCGTCGTGGCGGTCATGGCGATGCAGTGAGCCGGGACGGCGCCGGGGGCCGCAACAAGAAGCACGAGATGCCCAGGGAGTCGAAAGCGGCGCGGGAGAAGCGGGCGGCGAAGATCGCCGCCGTGCTGAAGAAGCGCTACCCCAAGGCCAGGACGGCGCTGGCCTGGTCGAGCCCGCTGGAGCTGCTGGTGGCGACGATGCTGTCGGCGCAGTGCACCGACGAGCGGGTCAACATGGTCACGAAGGGGCTATTCGCCAAGTACCGGGCCGCTCGGGACTACGCCGATGTCCCGCAGGACGTCTTCGAAGAGGAGATCCGCAGCACGGGCTTCTTCCGCAACAAGGCGAAGCACATCCGCGGTGCCGCCGCCCGCATCGTCGAGGACTTCGGCGGCCAGGTCCCCGACACCATGGCCGACCTGCTGACGCTTCCGGGCGTGGCCCGGAAGACGGCCAACGTCGTCCTGGGCGACGCCTTCAAGAAGCGCGAGGGCATAGTCGTGGACACCCACGTCATCCGGGTCGCCGGCCGGCTGAAGCTTACCCGATGGAAGAACAACCAGGCGGACCGGATCGAGAAGGACCTGATGGCCCTTCTGCCCGGCAAGGAATGGACGCTGTTTGCTCATCTGCTCATCTTCCACGGCCGGGGGACCTGCACCGCCCGAAAGCCCGACTGCGCGGGCTGCCTCATCTGCACGCTGTGCCCGTCGGCGCTGAAGGTCTGACGAGGCCATGGCCCTGCTGCCTTTGCGGCGCTGCCCGAATTCCCCCCCGCGGCAGCCGCCGGGTTCGCACAATCGTTCCAACGAAGCCCCGCCGGCATTATTGCACGGGTCCTGCCTATTAGACGTACGAGGCCGCGATCCAGTCGCTGCTTCCGCAGATTTTCTTTGGGGCCGCCCCGGCACCGGCCGCAGGGGACACCCACGGCGGCGTCAGGACCCGCGGAGAGCCCCCCGCTATCGCGGCTGCTCGCAGGCGAACAGGTCCAGGGTCGCCTTGGAAAGCGCCGCTCGGACCGTCTCCTGAAGCTCCTGCCACACCGGCCGGAGCGGACAGTCCAACTCCTCGCAGAGCGGCGGATCGTGCTGGCAGAGGTTCAGGGCCAGCGGCCCCTCGACGGCCTCGATGACCTCCAGGACGGAGATCTCCCTGGGGTCCCTGGTCAGGACGAACCCGCCGCCCTTTCCGCGGATGGCGCGGACGATGCCGGCCCGGCTGAGGGAGGTGAAGATCTTGGTGAGGTAGTCCCTGGGGAGGTGTCGTGCGCGGCAGATCTCGGCGAGGGGGACGGGTCCCTGGCCGTAGCGGCCGGCGAGCACGGTGGTGCCCCTGACGGCAAGCTCGGCTGCCTTGGAAAGCTGCATAAGCGAAGCCCTGAATCAGCGGACGAATCCGGAATTCTCGCCAAGAGAATACCTGTTTCATTCTAGGCGTTGGCGCCCGCCTAGTCCAGGGCCTCCCCGGGGCCGATGCGGCGCTCAGGTCGCCAGGCCGTTCAGCTCGTCCCGCCGCCCGGTCCGCCTGACCGCCGGGAGGAAGAACTCCTCGACGACCCGCTCCCAGTCGAGCTGCCTGGCCAGCTCCCACCCCGCCCGCAGCAGCTCGGCCATGTCGTCGTCGTTTTGGGGCAGCCGCCGCATCAGCTCCCCGGCCAGCCTCTTCCCCTCGGCGGCCTCCACGGCGTCGCGCTGCCGGCGGGTCGCGCCGATGGCCTCCGAGACCGAGACCGGCTTCGCCAGCCGAACGAAGTCCCCCACCAGCACGTTGTCGGGCAGCCCGTCGGGCGCGCAGTGGCCCAGCAGGTCCAGGCACCCGCAGACGCTGGAGAGCAGGCAGATCGCCCCGAAGGAGAGGCACTCGAGTTGGCTGATCCCGAAGGGCTCGTAGACGCTCATGCCGAATTCCACGTCCGTTCCCCTGCGGATGTCGGCGAGGGTCATCTCCGCGGGCATGCGCGACCCGCACAGCCGGCGCTCCCACCCGAACTGGTTCACCAGCACCACCCGGACCGCCCGGTGGTGGCGGTTGAAGTCCTCGAAGGCATCCCCCAGCGTCTCCTCCCCGTTGCAGAGGTCCGGATACCCCAGCCGGTGATGCACCGGCCAGCCGGTCACCCGCTCCATGTGCAGCACGTCCCGCGTCCGCCGCTGCCCGGCGAGCGTCCCCAGCATGAAGAACACGGCGGTCTTCCCGCCCGCCGCCAGGAGGGGCTCCATCTCGTGCAGCACGCGCAGGTCCCGCCAGATGCCCTTGCTGAGCACGGGGCGGGCGACGTGGGTGAAGACGTAGTCGCACTCGGCGGCGAAGAGGGCGCGGGCGTACTGCCTCATGCGGTCCCGGTGGGCGCGGCGCTGCGGGAGCGTCTGCCGGCCGGCGGGGACGCCGTTGTAGACCGCCTCCACCTCGGCCGCGGCCCCCGAGCGGTCCAGGAAGCGCATCTCCCGCCCCACCAGCCCGCCGACGGCGAAGGTGACGTCGAGGTGGCGCGCCGCCTTGATCAGCGGGTGCTTGAAGAAACCCGGGCTCTCCGGGAAGAACTCCTCCAGGCTCGCCCCGTCCTTCTCGGCGGCGGCCAGGAGGTTGTAGAACATCAGGTCGTGTGCGGGGTGCTGCTCGACGATGGGGCGCGCCGAGGCGACCTCGTGGGCGTAGAAGACGGTCCGCACGTGGGCGCGGGCGTCCAGCGTCGCCTTCAGGGCGGTCGGCAGCCCCATGTACTCGTGCGAGAACAGCACGACGGGGTCCCGCGGCGCCCCGCCCGCCCCGATGGCCACGGCCGCCTCCCACGCCGGCTCGGCCAGCCGGATGTACTCCTCGAACTCCCAGATGTGCTCGAACCGGTCGGAGGGGACGGCGAAACGCTGGTACAGTTGGGCCTTGAAGAGGTTCAGCCGGTTCTGGTTGCACCGGAACACGTCCACCAGAAGCACCTCGACCTCGGCGGGGTCTTCCTGCTGGCCGTTGGTCAGGCGGCGGGTGCCGTAGAGGACCCGCACGTCGTAGCTCCGCTCGATCCGGGCGAACTTCCCCGCCCAGGCGTCCTCATCGACCCCGTCCAGGGAGCTGTAGAGGACCTTTCCGCCCGGCCCGAGCCTCTCGGGGGCCGGGCGGTCGCCCGGGAGCAGCGGCCCGATCAGGATGCTCCGCTCAAAGGTGTCGCGATACCCCCGGCTGGTGGCCAGCCCGGCGATGACGGCCCCGATGCCCCCCATTTTTTCTACTGCCTCGTGGGTTACGTGGACCGCGATCATAAGCCTGGTTACCAAATCCTCGTCCGCCCCGCTGGGGGGGGCGGGCCGGCACGCCATGGGAGATATCGTCAAGACGCGCCGCCGGCATGAGTTAGCCGCTGGTTCCGCCCGCAGGCGGGCTTTCCGGCTTGGCAGGGGCGGGGCCGGCTGTATAATGGGACTCGCTTGGGTCATCTTACCGCCCCCGCCGGGGCGTGGAAAGCGATTGAAATGTCAATCAACATCCTTTGCATCGGGGACGTCGTCGGCAAGCCCGGGCGGCGGATGCTCGCCGAGCACCTCAAGGAGCTGATCCGCGAGCACCAGGTGGAGCTGGTCGTCTGCAACCCGGAGAACGCGGCCGGCGGAAGCGGGCTCACGCCCCAGATCTTCCGCAAGCTGCTCCACTACGGGGTGGACGCGATGACCCTCGGCGACCACGTGTACCGGAAGCGCGAGATCACCTCCGTGCTGAGCGAGTCGGACCGGCTGGTGCGTCCGGCCAACATCAGCGCCCAGGCCATCGGGCGCCGGTGGACGGTCGTGCCCACCAAGAGCGGGCAGGCGCAGGCCGCGGTGGCCTGCGTGCTGGGACAGATGTTCATGGGGTCGGCCGATTCGCCCTGGGCGACGGTCGAGGAACTCCTCGCCGAGATCCCCCCCGACGTCAAGGTCCGCGTGCTCGACTTCCACGCCGAGGCCTCCAGCGAGAAGATCGCCATGGGCTGGTTCCTCAACGGGCGGGCCAGCATCGTCTTCGGGACCCACACCCACGTCCCCACCGCCGACGCCTGCATCCTCGACGGCGGAACCGCCTACATCTCCGACCTGGGCATGACGGGCCCGTACGACAGCGTCCTCGGCCGGCGGAAGGACCGGGTGCTGTACCACCTGACGACGCAGATGCCCACGCCGTTCGCGGTCGCCGAGGGCGACCCCCGGCTGTACGGCATCCTGGTGGCGGTGGACGAGGCGACCGGCAAGGCCACCGACATCCAACAGATCGTCGTCCGCGGATACCGCCCCGGCGCCGAGGAACAGCCCGAAGCGGATGAGTGAATCCGACGCCTCAGACGGGCAGGTGCCCCCCGCGCTGCGCCAGCCGGGAGGTCACCAGGCCGCGGTTGTAGGGGGCCTCGGCCTGAAGGACGCGGCGGACGAAGTCTCGGAAGCGTCCGGCCGGGGGGCCCCAGTCGTCGCGGGCGTCCATCTCGCCCAGGGCCTTCTCCGGCGTGAGCCCGCTCCGGTACAGCAGCCGGTAGGCCTCTTTGACCTGGGCGCGGTCGGCGGCGGTGACGCCCTCGGCCCGGCGGAGGCCGACGACGTTGAGCCCGCCGACCAGGTTCTTGCGCATGACCATGCAGAAGGGCGGCACGTGCTGGGAGACCGCCCCCTGCCCGCGGAACATCGTCAACTCGCCGACCCAGCAGAACTGGTGGACCAGCGTGTTTGCGGAAAGGTTCACGGCGTCGCCGATCTCGCAGTGCCCGCCCACGGCGGCGTTGTTGGTCAGGATCACCCCGTCGCCCACGACGCTCTCGTGCCCCACGTGCGACTGGGTCATGAAGAAGCACCCGTTGCCGATGACGGTGGCGGCGCCCTCGGCGGTGGCCCGGCTGAGGGTGACGTACTCGCGGAAGGTGTTTCCGGCGCCGATCCGCAGGTAGGTCTTCCTGCCCGGATCGAACTTTTGGTCCTGCGGCTCGCCGCCGAGGACGGCGTACGGCCCGACGACGTTGTCCGGCCCCATCCGGGTATAGCGGTGGAGGACCGCGCCGGCCAGGACCTCGCAGCGGTCGCCGACGGCGACGTCCGACTCGATGACCGCGTGCGGGCCCACCGCCACGCCCTCCCCGAGCTGCGCGCCCCTGTCCACCTGGGCCGTGGGGTGAATCCTCGTCGCCATCTGTCTCTCCCGTCTCGCCGACCCCGCCGCCGCTATTATCCACGCCGGCGGCGCCGGGGCCAAGCCCTTTGCGGCTTTGTCCGCCCAAAGCCGTGTATTGCCCCCGCCGGGAACTTATAATAAGGGATTGGAACTCGATCGCTCCGAACGGACGGCAATGACGGAAAGCCGCCAACCAGCCAATACGATCGCCGAGCTGCTCCGCCCCCTGGCCGAGGCCGTCGAGCCCGCCCTGGCCGAGGCCCTGTCGGAAGACTCGGTCCCGGCCCCGCTGGCCGAGGCGATGCGTTACGCGGTGCTGGCGGGCGGGAAGCGGCTTCGTCCTGGGCTGGTGCTTCTGGCGGCGGAGGCGGTCGCCGACCGCAGCGCGTGGCGGGCGGACCCGGTGCCCGCCGCGGTCGCCGTGGAACTGGTCCACTGCTACAGCCTGGTCCACGACGACCTGCCGGCGATGGACAACGACTCGCTTCGCCGCGGTCGGGCCACCTGCCACGTGAAATTCGGCGAGGCCATGGCCCTGCTCGCCGGCGACGCCCTGCTGACGCGGGCCTTCGAGGTCCTCGCCCGCACGCCCCCCAAGGCGGTGGCGGCGGAGCTGGTGGCGGAGCTGGCGGCGGGGGCGGGCCCGGGCGGCATGATCGCCGGGCAGGTCGCCGACATGGCCCTGTGCCCCGTGCCCGCCGGAGAGGCCGGGCGAAGGTACATCCACATGCGAAAGACCGCCGCCCTCATCCGCGCCGCCGTTCGAATGGGCGCCCTCTGCGCGGGCGCCGACGACGACGCCCTGAGGGCGCTGAGCGCCTTCGGCGAAAGCCTGGGCCTGGCGTTCCAGATTGCCGATGACCTCCTGGACGCGACCAAGTCCGCCGAGGTGCTCGGGAAGACGCCGGGCAAGGACGCCGAGGCCGGCAAGCGGACCTACGTCACCGAGCTGCCCGTGGAGCAGGCCCGCCGGCGGGCGGAGCAGCTCACCGCCGACGCCTGCAAGGTGCTGGACTCGCTGGGCGCCCGCGCGGGAGAATTAAGGAAGCTCGCCGGGCTGCTGGTCCGGCGAGACCGGTGAGGCCGCCGGAACCGCAGGAAGGAAGTGCACGCAAGCACATGGCGAAGACACGCCAAGACGGGCGCGGCGGGGGCGGGCTGCTGGAGAGGGTCAACGGCCCGGGCGACCTGAAGGACAAGACGAACGGGCAGCTCGTCGGGATCGCCGAGGAGCTGCGGGAGCGGATCATCCGCACCGTCTCCCGCCGCGGCGGGCACCTGGCCAGCAACCTCGGCATCGTCGAGCTGACCCTGGCCCTGCACAGCACCTTCGATTTCTCGCGCGACCGCCTGCTGTGGGACGTGGGACACCAGTGCTACGCCCACAAGGTCCTCACCGGGCGCCGCGACCACTTCGACACCCTCCGCCAGGCCGGCGGAATCAGCGGGTTCCCCTCACCGGCCGAAAGCGAATACGACCTCTTCGCCACCGGGCACGCCGGCACCAGCATCTCCGTCGCGGCCGGGCTCGCCCGCGCCGACCAGCTCACCGGCCGGCAGGACCGTAGGGTCGTCGTCGTCATCGGCGACGCCTCGATCGCCAACGGCGTGGCCATGGAGGCCATCAACAACGCCGGGCTGCTGGGCAGGCAGTTCCTGGTCATCCTCAACGACAACTCCATGGCCATCGACGTCAC
>CAZNSB010000028.1:0-20814 GCA_964575155.1 uncultured Planctomycetaceae bacterium
GTCCGGGACGGGCCGGGTGGCCGTCCTGCTGATTCTGTTTGCGGCCGGCGGGGCGTGGTGGCTGAACCGGTCTGTGCCCCCCATCAGGAAGCAGCAGCTTGCCCGGGAGGCCGTGCCGGCGACATTGAAAGTCGGCGACCGGGAGCTGACGAGCTACGAACTGGAAATGGACGAACGGACGCTGACGATCCTGGAGACGCGGGACTACCTGTTCCGCCGGTACGTCGCCGCCGAGGCTGCCCCACTCGACTTCTGCATCATTTTCAGCCAGGACAACCGCAAGGGCACGCACCCTCCGGACGTGTGCCTGGCCGGCAGCGGCGAGGGCATCGTGGGCAAGGGCGACGTTTTTGTGGACAATGTGCAAGGCCGAGCCGGCGTTCCCTGCCGGGAGCTGATCGTCCAGTCCGGCCCCCGACAGCACTACCACCTGTACACGTACAAGTGCGGCCGGCGGTACACCGGGAGCTTCTGGGTGCAGCAGTTCGTCATATTTGCCAACGGGCTTCTGGCGCGGAACGCCAGCGGCGCGCTGATCCGTGTGTCCACGCCGGTGACCGCCGGCCTCGCCGAGGCAAGGGCAAGGTCCGTGGAACTGCTCCGCGTCGTCGTCCCGCATCTGGACAGAGGCCTTCCGTAACAGGCCGGAGAAGGACCTGGAGCGCGGCCGCGCGGGCCGCGGGGCTGGAAATCGTCGCCGCAGGACAGAGTCAAGCAGCTTGAGGAGAAGGTGGGAATGAAACGGCGCATCATCGTAATCACCGTCATCGTTGTCATCCTCGGCGGGCTGGGGGCCGGGGTGTGGTGGTACATCCGCCAGACGACCGGCCCGAGGCGGCTGGCGCGGGCCGAGTTGGCCATCCGGGCAGGGAAGTTCCAGAAGGCCCTGGACCTGGCAACCGGTTACGCCGCAAGTCATCCCGACAATTGGCGCGGCCACTACGCCGTGGGCCGGGCCCTGATTCATCTTGACCGACTCACTGAAGCGCGGGTGGCGCTGGCGCGGGCAGGCAGGCTCAAGCCCTCGGAGGCCTCGGTGCGCGTGGCGATGGCGGAGAGCTACAGCCTGCCGGCACGGAAATCGCTGGCCAGGAAGGACGCCCTCAGACGGCCTGATCTGCTGAAGAAGGCAATCGAGCAGTTCGGCCGGGCGAACGAGATCCTCCTGAAGATCAGAACGGCCGACCCCAAGTGGGCCCTGGAGGTACCGGAGCGTGCCGGCCTGAACCATCGCAGCGCTGGGGTGGCCTGGCGCGGACTGAGCGACGCGCTGGCCGAGGAGGCGACTGTCGCGGAGGCGTCGCGTAACCCGGAGTTGTCCGCTGCGAAGCGGAAGGCGAGCGAAGAGGCGTCGGCCAAATCGAAAGAGGCAGACGAAGAGGCCATCCGGGTCCTCCTGGAGGTGGTCCGCGAGGAAGCGTCGCGCCGGGTCGCCGCCCGAACGCTCGTGGACTTGTGCATCCAGCAGAAGGACGAGAAGTCCCTGGCGGCCGCCCGAAGAGCGATCCTGGCGCTGAAGTCTCCGCCGCCGGTGGCGGCGATGAACCTCGCCCTCTACGAAGTCACCCGCGAGCCGGATCTCGCCGCACGCCGCGAAAGGACGCGCGAGCTCTGCAAGAAGCTGGACAAGCTGCTCCAGGAGCACCCCAAGGAAGAGGAGCTGAAGCTGGTCCGGGCCGGCGCGGCAGCCACCCTCGGGGACACCGCGACGGCGGAGCGTCTGTGCGGCGAAATCCTCAAGGCAAACCGCAGGCAACCCCGCGCCCGGCTGATCCGGGGGAGCGTTCTGATGCAGCAGGGGAAGCTTGCCGAGGCGGAAGGTGTGCTGTTCGCTCTGAGAAGGGACAACCCGGGATGGGCCGAGGCCCATTACAGGTACGCCCAGGCAGCCGCGGCGACGGGCCGGAAGGAACGGGCCCGCGAAGCCATGCGGGCCGTCACGAGACTCGTTCCCGACCACCCCGGGGCGCGGGCATATCTTGCCGAGTCGTTGCTGGGCGATGGGTTCCACGATCAGGCGTTCACTGATGCGGAGGCGTACTACGAAGGCCATCCTGACGACCCGGTGGCCGTCAGCCTGTTCGCCAGGGTCGCCACGCTCACGGACCGGCCCGATCTGGCCCGGAAGGCCGTGGAAAAGGCGGCGATGGATTTCCCCACGAGTCCGGAGATGCTCCTGGCGGCCGCGGACGGGTACAGGCTGCTGAGGGAGCGGGAAAACGCACAGCAGGCCCTGCGCAAGGCCACCGGGTGCAAGCCGGCCTCCCTGGCGGGGCGTCTGGCCGTGGCGCGGGCGATGAGGCGGCTCGGTCGTAATTCCGAGGCGGAGAAACGCCTGATCGATGAGCTTGCCCGGGACCCGAGCCAACCCGTGGTCTGTTTCCGGCTGGGCCAGCTTTACGCCGCAACGGGGCGGTGGCTCCAGGCGACGGAGCGGTTCCGCGCCGCCTCGCGGATGGCGCCGGGAAACGTCGACTACCGGTTGGCTTTGGCCGAGACGCTGTACCATCTGGGCGACCTGGCCCAGAGCGAGGACGTCCTGCGGCATGTGGAGGCGACCAACCCGGCTGCCAATCTGCTTCGGATGCAGGTCAAGCTCCTTCGCGGGCAGCCGGTCACGGCCGAGCAGATGCTTCAGTTGTCCTCGGCCGCGGGGCGAACCGGCCTGCCACTGGCGCTGACGTACCTCAACAGCGACCAGCCTCAGCGGTGTGTCGAGGCCTGCCTGGCCGGGCTTAAGAAGAAGCCCGACGACCGGAGCCTGCGCTTCCTGCTGGGGCGTGCGTACCTGGTGTTGGGAAAGAGGGATGACTGCATCGCCCAGTGGTCGGAGGTGGTGAAGGCTGCCCCGCAGAGCCTTCCGGCCTACCAGACCATAGCCCGGGTTTTGGCCGGGAGCCTCGACCCCAAGGAAGTGAGGAAGGCCCTGGCGAAGATCCCCAATGCGCGGGCGGAGCTGGTGGACATGGCGATGGGTTGGCTCCTCTGGCGCCGGGGGGACTTCGACGCGGCGGCCCGGACGTACGCTGCCGTGGCGGACAAGCCGGCGGTCTCGGAGTTCTACCGGAATCGGGCCCGCTTGCTCGCCGCGCGGGCTCTGGCGGCCAAGGGGGAAATCGATCAGGCCCAGGCCGAGCTGGGCAAGCTCCGCGGGCAGAAGCACTGGGAGAAGGTTGTCACGGGAACGAAGGCCGACATCCTGGTCGCGGCCGGCCGGCCGGAAGCGGCCGCAGCCCTGGATGAGCTGCGGAAGATCGCCATCGCCGAAAAGGACGGCCTGGCCCTGCAGCGAATCGCCCGGGCGTACGCGGGCATGGGCAAGACTCAGGAGGCGCTGACCGTCTGCGGCCAGGCCGCGGCCATGTTCCCGGAAGATGCCAATCCCTGCCTGTTGCGGGCCGCCATCCTCTCAAGAGCCGGCCGACGAACCGAAGCGCTGCCGGCACTTCGAAAGGCCGCCGAGCTCCAACCCGGCAACTTCAACACCTACGTGAACCTGGCGAAGGCACTGGAGGCCGAGAACCAGCCCCGCCAGGCCTTGGGCGCGCTGGATCGGCTGGCCGAGAGGGGCGAGGCAGGCAGGGCGTATGCATGGTTCGAGCGCGGACAGATGTTCGCCCGCCTGGGCCTTCACGCCCAGGCCCGCCAGATCTTCCAGGAGCTGATGGCGCAGGGGCACCAGGCCCCGGCGCTTCGGCTGGCCCTGGGGCGCGCCCTTGCCGCGCTGGGACAGAGCCCCCAGGCCAGGCAGGTGCTGGGGGGCATTCCCGGCCATTCTCCGCAGCACGCCCCGGCCCAACGACTGCTGGCGGCCATTGCCGCGACCGACACGGAGAAGCTCAAGATCCTCGAAGGCCTCGAGCAGGCCAGGCCCAACGATGCCAGCGTGGTTGCCCAGAAGATGAACGTGCTGCTGGCGGCGGAGCGGCCGGCGGAAGCGGCTAAGGCCTTTCGGGCCTTCGTCGAGCGCAGCCGCGGGACGCCGCGGATGCCCCCGGTCGTGGCCTTCCGTCTGGTTGGGAACTTGCTGGCGGCCGGCGATCGAGCGGCCGCCGCTGAAGTTGCCGCCCAGACCGCCACCTTGACGCGGCTGCCCCGTTGGCGGCAGATGGCCGCGCTGCTGAAGCTGGACGCCAGGCCCGACGAGGCCACCAGGCTCTTGCCGAGCATGAACCAGGCAGATACGTACGACGCGCTGCTGGGCCTGATCGCCTCCGTGCAGAAGGCCGAAACGGCCTCGGTCCACAAGTGGGCGGGCCGGCTGGACCAGATCGATCAGCAGCTCGGCCAATTGCCCACTCCGCTCGGTGTCCCGCCGTCCCTGAAGTTCCTCGCCGCGCTGGCCGCCGGCCGGATGCAGCAGGGAAGGTCGATGCTGGCGAGCGCCAAAGGCCCCGGCGGCAACATCAGGCGAGCCGGTGAGGAACTGATCGGCTCGGCGGGCGCCGAAGGAGAGATCTCCGGCGAGGCGGCCAGACTGCTGAAGGCGTCGCTGGGGGTCGGCTTCAGGCTGCCGGTGCTGGCCAGGTCCTGGGCCATGGAATCGCTGAAGGCCCGCCCGAAGTGCCAATGGGCGGCCACAGTGATCCTGCAAACGAATCCGGACACAGCCACGTACAGGCAGGTGCTGGCCGTCCTCCAGCCAAGCGACTGTGTCCTTGCTCAGAGAGTTCAGGCCCTGTTGCTGACGAAGGAGCGGAAATACAAAGAGGCCGCGGAAGTCTTTCGCCGGGCGGCCCAGGTCGAGAAAGACGACCTGGAGTTGCTGCTGGAACAGGCCATGTCGCTGGAGCGGGCGGGGCAGCTCACAGAAGCGTTCGCGCTTTACCTGAAGGCCTGGCGGTCGTCCCAAAGCCAGGTGGCCGCAAACAACGCCGCCTACCTCGTCACCCAGTTGTTTCCCAAGGACGCGCCGCGTCTCAGGGAAGCGCTGGGCTGGATGGAGGCCACGGTCAAGGGGGCGCCGCCGGCCGCCTTCTTCGACACCAAGGGGTGGATCGAATTCCTGCTGGGACAGAAGCAGGAAGCCCTGGCCGACCTCCGTCGGGCCGTTCGGGGCTTGCCCGACTCGGCCGAGGTCCACTACCACCTGGGCATGGCCGAGGCCGAAGTCGGGGATCGCGAGTTCTCCGAGTGGCACCTGGCCGCCGCCGTTAGCTGCGCCGAAGCCGCCCGGGCAAAGAGCCAGGGCCTCAGGCCCGCCGAGGCGAACGCGGCCAAGCTTGCGAAGGCCGCCCTGGGCAAGATGAATCGGAAGCCTGAGTGAACCCCCCGCCGGGACAACGCGAAGCGCCCGCCGACGACCGCCATTCAGCCCATATCCTCAGCTTCGACGTGGAGGAGTACTTCCACGTCGAAGCGGCCGCCGAGGCCGGTCTGCGCCCGGAGCAATGGGAGTCTTTCCCGAGCCGCCTGAGGCCGTGCGTCCGGCGCATCCTGGAGATGCTGTCAAATCACCACGCCTCGGCGACGTTCTTCGTGCTGGGCTGGGTGGCCCGCCGCCAGCCCGACCTCGTGCGCAGCATCGCCCAGGCCGGCCATGAGATCGCATCCCACGGCATGACGCACACCATGCTCTGTCGGCTGACGCGCGAGCAGCTCCGCTGCGAGCTGCTCGACAGCCGCCGGCTGCTGGAGGACCTGACCGGCAAGCCCGTCTGCGGCTACCGCGCGCCGACGTTTTCCATTACCCGCAAGACGGCCTGGGCGCTGGACGTCTTGGCGGACGCGGGGTATGCGTACGATTCGTCGGTCTTTCCGGTGCGGCACGACCGATATGGCGTGCCCGGCGCGCCGCGGTTCGTTCACCGCGCCGTCGGCCCCGGCGGCGGGAAAATCCTGGAGATTCCGCCATCGACGCTGCGGGTCCTGGGTGTCAACTGGCCGGTCGGCGGGGGCGGGTACCTGCGTCTTCTGCCGGAATGCCTGGTGGCCTCGGCCTTGAAGCGGGCCCAGGGCGCCGGCCGGTGCGGCGTGATCTATCTGCACCCGTGGGAGATGGACCCCGACCAGCCGGTTCTTCCGATGAGCCGACCGGCACGGTGGCGGCACCGGGTGGCCCTGAGAAGGACCGAGAAGAAGCTGACTCGTCTCCTGGCGGAGTTTGAGTTTCGAAGCGTCGCCGAAACGCCCGGCCTTTCGGCCACGGCCGCCGAGGAGGAATACCGCTACGGACCTTCCGGGTGAGGCGGCGGGGGCGGCGCCGGCTGAGTATGCCTCCTGTAGTGGCCCAGCGGATCTTGCATAGGTGTGTTTGACATCTGGGACCTGTTTCGGCACCGGTCGTTGCGACGACCTTGAGCATTGCGGAGGGACCGGTTATCATCCTCGCCTTTCTGGAACCAAGGAGGGCCGCATGCCGTTGTTGTCGTCCGCCAAGCGTCTCGGCCGCCTTGGCCTTCTGCTGGTAGATGAACTTCCGGCTGACGGCGTGGCGATCGGCAACGTGTGTGGGGCCTCTTGCATCGGGTCTCAGCCGTGCGAAGCGTAACCCAGGCTACTGCCTCGTCTTGGGCTTGACACTGTCCTCGTCGACGCGTCGGACAACTGCCTTGCCATCTCGCAGGACGGCTCGATACACGCTGCCTCGTCGGCGGGCCTCCAAGGCAACTCGCCCCAGTGTCGGAACGGTCACCGTCACTCGACGGTCGCCGCCGCCAGCCGCCCATGCCGTCACGAGCCACTCCCCGCGCTTGCGGTGCTTGCGGGCCAGTACGCGAGCGGTCGGATCGCCGGCGGGGAGTTCGTAGGCCGGCAGGTCCTTCGACCAGCGGTGTTTGTTCGGTCCCGGGAGCAGGTCGCCGGCGCGCAGCATTTCCTCCTGATGCGAGAAGATCGCGTGGACCCGCCCGAGCACCATCATCTGCCTCAGCCAGTGTGGCGGGTCGGCGCCCACGTCGCCGCCGAAGCCGCCCTTGGGATGCGCGAAGTAGCCCGCCACGCCGCCGACCATCCCGGCCGTGTACCAGCATTTCAGGAACCCCTCGTACCGGTCCAAGTCGCCGAAGGCCTTCCCGCCCATCTTCTCGCGCGTCCAGCCCGCGTTCAGCCAGTTGTAGGAAAGCGGATCCCCGAGGGCGATCTGCTGGGCGGCCGCATTCAGCACCTGGGTGAGCATGTCGTTGCCGCCGGTCCACCCGGAGTTGAAGTGGCGAAAGTAAATGCTGCTGCTGGGCAGATCGCTGACCGGCCTCATGTACTTGTAGCCCCACGCCCACGTGTCCCACCCCTCGTAGCGGCTTCGGTGTGGGCAGCCGTCGGCGTAGTAGTAGATGTAGAGCAGTCGCTTGGGACAGGCCTTGCGGAAGGCATCGGAGATGATCCGTTCCTGCCGCGCCTTGCACTGCGAGATGTACTCGTACCAGCTCCGCTGGCCCTTGGCCTTGACGACTCGGGCGTCCTTCGCCCAGATCTTCCCGTGGTGGCCGTACACGCTGAGGGCGTACTCGCCGCCGTTGAGGATGATGGCGACGGGCGCCTTGGCGAGGACCTTCCGGAGCGGCGCCGTGCCCAAGCCGGCCGCTCGCCCGAAGACCTCGTCCGGCGCCTCCGGGCTCCACGCCTTCTTGCCGCTGTCGGGATCGACGCACCACGTCTCCGGCGGCAGGGTCTTCGTGACGTCGCGCCGATAGCACGCCCGGTGGGCGAGCACGAACAGCGGGTATCGTGCGGGATCCGAGCGGGCCAGAGCGCAGAGCTTCGACTGTGGGCTCTTGGGGTCTTCGAGCTGCTTGGCCAGGCCAGCGTTGGCCTCCCCGAGCTCGAGAGCGTAGCCCCAGTGCTCCGTCAGCTCGACCCGAGCGTCGAAGGGCATCGCCCATCCCCAGCGGGTCAGCGGCGGGAGGGTGTGTCCATCCCGAAACGCCGGCTTCGCTGCTGCCCGTAGATGCTCCGGCGCCGTCGCGCCCATAGCTGTCGCCACGAACATCACGGACGACAGCGCCATCCATGCGGCGACCCGGTGCCGTCCACTCATGATCGGACCTCATGCCCCAGCTTCGACCATACCGGTCGTCTTCTCAGGCGAACCATACCCAGCATCATAGCCGATCCGGGCGACCGGCGGGGATGCGACGTCCGAGGGGCGGCCTGATGGCTCCGGCGAGCGCACAAGCGCCCAGGACCGCCTTGTGGACCGGTTCGGGCTGAGGCCGGCCTCCTGTCAGCTTGCGGTTCACAGGCAGCGCTCAGGGGCATGAGCCGACGGGACAGCTCTTTGTGGCGTGCCATCCGCACTTGTGGCCCTGAGGCCGCGGCCGTCCGCGCCGCTACCTGTATAGCCGCATGTCCCACCATGCAGCCGTCGCCGGGTAGGCGGGATACTGGCTGTAGCGCGTCACGAGCCTGAGCTCCTTGGCGCCGGCGAGATCCTCGACCACCAGCGTCCGCAGGTCGTCGTCCGGGCCCATCCACCCGCTGTGGGCGCGGAGCTCGCCGTCCACGTACACCTCGAACCGCATCCGCAGCCAATGGGGCATCTTTGCACAGAAGCCCCAGTACTTATGGCCGCGGATATCCTTCGGGAAATCGGCCCTGGCCGAAAAGGCGCGAAAGCCCTGCCCGGCAAGCCGGTAGATCGTCTCGGCCGGCGCGGGCATGGTCACGGCGCTCGCCACGGGATGGCCTCTTTCCCTGCCCCCGGCCGGGTTGCCGCTGCCCTTGACCTCCCACGCGAAGAAGATCTGGTGCCCGCACCAATGCGCTCTCCACTCCCTGTGGCTCTTGAGCAACTGCTCGTGCGTCTTGCCGGCCAGCAGGACCGGCGCGCCCTTTGGGAGAGCTTGAGGCGGCCGGTACGGCGGCAGGGCATAGACCACCACGGGGATCTCTTCCGCCGCCGGGCCGCCGACTTCGGCGATGGTGATCGTGCCCGCGTGTCGTCCCGCGACCTCGGCCGGCGGCCTGGCCGTCACCTCGAGGAAGACGACCGCCCCTGGCCCGGCCTTGCCGGAACTCGGCTCGACGGCCAACCAGGGCGGCGAAGCGGCGGCCCGCCAGGCAATCTCCACGCCGGAGCGGTTCCGGAAGGACAGGATCCGGGCGGCGGCCCGGCCCGGGACGGCCGTAAAGACCTCCTTTCCGTCATCGGGCACGAAGTCCAGTTGTTTCCGATCCAGCCCGGCGGTGGTAGGGACAGCCTCGAGGACGGGCCCGACCACGGCTTCGATGGCGACGGCGTGCGTCCGGCCCGATGTCGTGTCGGTGACGGTGAGGGTTCCCTTCGCGGGCGCGCCGGGCTTCAGGCCGGCGGCGTCCAGGGTGATCGGCAGGCCTTCATGCCCGGCCGACCTGCTGCTTGTCTTGGCGGGCCTGATCCAGCACTGGTCGGCGCTGGCTTTCCACTCCCTCGGCCGAGGGGACCAGACCCGCAGTCTCAGCGGAACCGTGGTCCTCCCCCTGGCGGGGATGACTGCCGCAATTTGGCGGCGGTCCAGGTCCAGCGGGACGGCGCGGGCGGCCTCGGCGGCGATCCCGAACAGCCGCCGGGAGCGGTCCTGCCAGTCGCGGCACAGTTCGACGTATTGCCAGGCCGGATCCACGCTGGGGATGAAGAGGGTCTGGCGGTGGTGCTCGAAAAGGACCTCCTTGACGCGTTTGGCGAGGCCTTCGGCCAGGAGGTCTCGCTCCAGCAGTTGCTCAAGGAAGATTCGCGCCTCCGTCTCCTGGTATCCTTCGCGGAGGGCCATGAAGCGGGCGCTGGGTTCGGCCCCGGCGCTGGGTCTCTTGCCCGGCCAGAGCATGTAGTGGTTGGGCATGCCCGTCCGCTTCCAGCCGTGTCTTCTCAATCCCCTTGTGTAGACTTGGCCCCAGTAGTCGGCGCCCGTGCGCCCGACACCGTTGAGGCCGACGACCAGCGCTCGGTCAACCAGCAGCCGGAAAGTGAAGGGGAAGGCGATGCCGTCCCCGCCGATGACGCTGCCGCCGCTCCGCGGCAGCAGGACGTGGAAACCCCTGTTCTTCCAGCCCATTCGGCTCTGCTCGGTCAGCCGGAACGGCAGCAGTTGCGCGTAGGCCCCCAGGTAGTAGTACCCCCAACTGCCGCGGTGGGCGCCGGCGGTCCATTTGACCCCGGGCGTCACGCCGGCCAGGAACGGGGGCAGCTCGGGCAGGGCCGCGGCGTTGTCCCACAGGTAGCCCCAGTGCATGGACTTCTCCAGGCCCCTCGCCGGGGCCCCCGACGGCGTTTCCAGGACGTTCGCCAGCTCTTTCACGTGCGCCTGAAGCGAGGTGGCGAAGGTCTTCCACAGGCCGGTGTACTCGGGGGCGTCGCTGTCGAGCTGGAGGGTCTGCATCCGCCCCGTGGCCTCGTCGAGGAGCTCCACCTCGGACGGATCGCCCCCCTCCCCGTGCAGGATGACGAAACTGATGACCTTCGGTACGCCCAGGTGCCTGACGGCCAGGGCCAGGTAGCGGTCGAGGATCGAGTAATCGAAGGCGATGTTGTCGCGTGCCCGCCCGGAGCCTGGCCGGTGGGATCGGCGGCCCCATCGGATCATGGAGTCCCTGAGGTTGCCGAACTCGGTGAAGGTTATCACGGGGACGTTGACCCAGTCGTTGCCGACCTTGGCCAGCTGCTCGAAGCTCGCCTCCATCAGCTCGAAGTGCTCATCCGACCACAGGGGGACGTTGTACCGGCCGGCAACGCCGTAGGGGGATTGCTCCAGGGCGGCATTGGCCTGGAAATGCAGCGGGCCCGGGATGCGCCAATCGTGGACCTCGGCCTCCAGGGGCACCGCGACCTCGTCCATGCCCTTGGCCTCGATGCGAACGGACCCTCTGTATTTCCTGGCGTTTGGCGGCTGGGGCCCGGCCGGCAGGTCGGCGGGGACCTCCAGCGTCACCCAGATGGGCCGGCAGGAGTGGGCTGGGATCACCGGCGCGGGTGTCTGGCCCGCCGTGCCGATATGATCGAAGAAGCGCAGTTCCTTCAGGGCGGCGACGCGGTTCTCGCGAGGCCGCCGGCTCACGCCCGGCGGGCCGTGCCGCCTCAGCGCCAGGGCCGCCGGCGGGCAGAGCGGATCCCTGCAATGGTCGGCACCCCCCGGGCCCCAGCCGAGATCCTTCCATTCATCCAGTCGGTGCGGCACCATCCAGGATACTCGCACCGCACTGGCCGGGATGACGGACCCGTCGGGCGAGTTCAATTCGCTCGGCGTGACCTTCAGGTTCGTCAACTGGCGGTCCGTGCTGACCACGATCTGGGCGGAGAAGACGCCGTTGCGGGCCCCGACCAGGCGCAGGGCGCCGGCGGAGAGGCCGCGGGCAAGGAATTCCGAGGAGATGACGGGACGGTGCATGTCCTCGCACCAGATGCGAACGCCCTGAGGGCGTTCCAGGACGGAGGGCACGCCGGCCGTCGCCCGCAGTCGCAGTCTGTGTATATGCCCGTGCGACCAGGCCACGTTGCTGGCCGCCCGCGACTCCCAACCCCTTCTCGCCGCCAGGGCAAGAACGGGGTGAAAGTCGCTGGTGCGGATCTCGATGGCGAGGACGTTGCCACCCTTACGCAGCAGGCCCCCGGGCAGCGCAAGGGGGCCGAGGACGCGGGCCCGCGCCGCCCGCACCCGCTCAAACAACCGGCGATCGACACGCCGATTGCCGATCAGCCGGACGCCCGGAATCTCCTTCTTCTTCCGGTCGTAGGCCCTGGTGGCCTCGTCGAAGGCCCCGGGCAACTCCCCGATGAAGGAGGGGTACAAGCCTTCTCGCCTGCGCTGCCGGGTCTGGACGATCGCCCCGTCTTCGTCCAGCTCCACGTAGGCGCCCAGCGGGTAATCGGCGCCGCGGGCATCCGGCCCGACTCGGCCCTCGGGAAGGTGCCCCCGGGCGATCTCCTTGCCGTTGAGGAAGACCCGGGCTCCGCCGGCGTAGGCCAGCTCCAGACGCAGCTCGACCGCCTTGTCGGGGTCGGGAACGTCCAGGCAGAAGCGGAAGAAGCCCGCGCGGCGGAAGCCGCCGACGGCCAGGCCCGCGCCAACCATGGCAGGGGCCCGTTGGTCAAGCCAGGTCGAGTCGTCGAAGCCCGGCTCCATCCAGCCGGCTGCGGGCGGCGCGGTGTAGGAATACCTGTCGGCCCGATGGCGGTCCCCTCCCCACAACTGACGCTGAACGGACAGGTAGACCTCTTCCATCCACCGGGCTTCGTCGAGCGCCTCGCCCCCGGCCGCCACATTGCGTTGGTGCCACCGCCTGACCGTCGCCTTCAGCCGGTCCATCCTTCGCTTGCCGAGGATCTTCTCTCCCTCGGCCTCGAGCGCCGCAGGCGAGATCCGGTCCATGCCGAACTGAACGTATGCCCGGCAGTAGGCGGTTTCGTCGAGGATCAGCCTCCCCGGCTTCCGCGGAGTTGAAGCGGCGCCCGCGGCCGTCGCGGCGGCTTCCGCCGACACCGCCGGAGGACACCCCAACGCCGAGATCAGAACCAGGCCGCAGAGGCGCATCGCCACAACCTTTCCTCAGTAACGATGCCGATGCGGTCTCAAGGCAGACACGGGCATCGCGGGACTCTCCCATTACTACTCACCTTTGCGCCATGTTCAACAGATTCCCGGCTGGCGCATCTTTGCCAGCTTGACCTGAATGGCGTTGATCCGTTCCGGCGGAACCGGACGGGGTGGCGGCGGCCGGGTCGAAGCGGCGGTCATCTCTTGACCGGCCAGGAGGTCGGCGGCTTGAAGTGCACCATGACCTCCTTGATCGTGTTCGCCTCGATCTCGACCTCGAAGGTCCGCTGGACCGGCTCGAAGATGGGGTGCCAGACCTCGACGGTGTGCTTCCCGGCCGGCACGCCGGCGAGCGTGAAGTTACACAGGGGGTTCTTGTAGACCTTCCAGACCGTGGTGGTCACGTAGGGGTTGTCCACGACCCACAGGAACGCCCGCTGCCAGGGGTGGCGCCTGCAGGACAGCACGTACAGCCCGCACCGGCGGATGGGGTCGGAGGCGACGACGACGGGCTTATAGGCCAGGTGCCCGGCGTGGACGTTGGCCAGCTTGCGATCGTCGGTCTGGACGTAGCGGACGGTGGCCTCGAAGACCTTCTCGTCTGTGACGTGGCGGCGCAGCACAAGGTGGCAGGGGTGGTTGTCCCAGGTGGTCAGTTGCAGGCGATCGTGCAGAGGGGCGAACTGCACGCCGTTGCCCCCGCCGTTGGCGGCGTCCCCGGGGGTGAGCTGCCCCTGGCGGACGACCATGGTGGCCCGGCCGAGGGGGGGCATCGGCCCGACCTTCACGTCGCGGAGCATGACCACGACGTTGCAGGGGATGAAGGTCTCGCCGCGCTTGATCACCCAGATCCGCCGCCGCCTGCGGAGGCGCTGCCAGCTCCACGGCTCCTTGATCTGCATGGTCTTGTAGTACGCGACCTCCTTGGGCCTGGGATCCTTGATCGGGTAGGTCTTGTCCAGGTCGATGATCTCCTCCGGGGGGATCTTGACCTTCACCGGGCCGGCGAACCGGCAGCCGCCCAGGAGCGTCCCGCGGGGGAACTTGGGGTCGTGGCGGTAGGTCTCCCGCTCCCCCCGGTCGTACGTGCCCTTGACCACGATGTCCCCGGCACCGGCGTCTTCCTGATCCACGCCGGGAATGTCCTCCGGCATCGTGTTCTCGTCGGCGGGGTTTGTCTCGGCCGGGGGAGGCTGGGGCCGGCGGCAGCCGGCCGGAAACAGCGCCATCGAGATGCAAACCACCCGGGCGAGGACTTTCCTGACTTCCGTCACGTCGCGGCTCCTTCGCGGATTCACCTCCGGCCGGCCGGCCGGGTCGGCGCGGGCGCGTTGTCTGCCGGCGCGCCGCCCTGGGTCAGGGCCACCAGCGAGACCGGCGCGATCACCGGCAGTGTCATCTGGTAGGTCACGTTGCGCTGGCCCCTGGCATTGCCCAGGTCCACGTAGGCCAGGCGGATCTCGTCGCCGGGCATCAGCTCCAGCACTCCCATGACCTCCCCGCCGGTGCCCGGCTGGGTGTCGATGAAGCCCCGGAAGACGCCGGAGTTGGGCTTGGTCTCCTCGAGGATGAGCACCTCGGCCTCTCTGAGGCGCCGGGCGGTGCCGGTGCCTGCGGCGGTCGCCTCGGCGCTGACCAGGAGCGTGTCCTTCTGGGTGATGTGGATGTTGCGGTCGGGGTCGAGGACGGTCAGCAGGTACGACAGGCCGGCCACGACCCCCTCGGTGAGCGACCAGCTTTCGTCAACGTTCTGGACGACGATGTGCGGGTCGGTGCCGAGCAGCATCAGGTCGCCCCAGGTGCTCGGGCGCAGGCCGGGCTTGACCGATCCGCGCAGCGCGTCACGCTTCGGCGACCAGTACTGGCCCCTGCCGGAACGCCGGCCCTGGTAGCCCGCGGCGACCCGGCAGTCAAAGCCCACGCACCACCCGGGGGCAAGAGCCGGCATGTTGAGCAGCGACCGTGGCAGAAAGACCTCCACCGTGTAGCTCTGGTTGGCCGGCGGGCCGCTGTCATCAATCTTGGCCACTCGGTACGGGCCGGTCCCGTCCGGCCCGTGATCGGCCGGAGGCTGCGGCAGGAAGACCTTCACCTGCGTCTTCACCCGCCGCCAGTTCCTGGGCTGGGCGTCGCGCTTGGAGGCGATGATGCACTCGTACCCCACGGCCGTGGGGTCCACGTCGGACCCGGCCGGGATGATCACGAACTCCTGGGTGTGCGGGTCGCCGCGGGTGGCGCTGCGGGCGTCCAGCGTGTCCAGGAGCACCAGCAGGTGGTCTCCCCCGGCCATCCACTGATACCCCTCGGCGCGATGCGCCTTTACCTGCCCGGTGAACCCCCCGCCCGCCCAGCCGGGGCGCTTCTCGGGCGCAATGCGGTACTGCTCGGGGTAGAAGAAGTCCTCGGCCGGCTGGCGGACCTTATAGCCGAAGTAGAATCCCTGGTAGTTCCAGGCGGCGTACAGCAGGATAGGCTCGGGCTTTTTCTGTCGGCGGGGGTCGTAGTCGGGGATCAGCGTCAGGGGGCGTATCCGGCCCCAGTCGGACAGGTCGCCGTCCAGCGGGGGCAGCTTGGGCAGGAAGGGGATGGCTTCGAAGCGCGGGGAGTCCTTGAAGGGGCAGGGCACCTCCGGCTGGGTGGCCTGGCGGCCCCAGCCGCTGGGCGGCGGGGGCAGGCGGACCGCCCTGCCCCGCAGGGCGAGCTCGTGCGGCCACCGGCTGACGTAGCCGGGCTGCCGGGCGCACAACACCGGCTCGACGACGGCACCTTTGGACAGATAGCGCAGCGCCACCAGCGGGGCCGAGACGTCCGGCAGCCCCTGCTTGGTCAGCCGGGCCAGATCCTGACCCCGCCCCTGCAGCGCCGCCTGCCGGGCGCCCAGCTTCTGCTTGACCTCGTCGGCGTAATCCACGCCCTCGGCGATGGCCGTCACGCGCCGCGTCAGCAACCCCTGCGTGAAGGTGTACTCGCGGATGACCTGCACGACGTTGTGCACTGCCAGCTCGAAGCGCTCGCGGAGGATCCGTCGCCGGTGGGCGGCGTACTCGGCCAGCTCCGGGTGGCGCTGGATCGCCTCGGCCATGGCCTTGCGGTCCGCCTGGTACTGCCGCTCGGTCGGCGGACACCGCCGCCCGGTAATCGGGCTGCGGTGCTTGTAAGGATAACAGATGATCCGCTGGAACTTCCGAAACGGCAGCAGCTTCCTCACGTCGCGGCGGACCAGCGGCAGGACGGTGTGGGGGAACTTGGCCAGGGCCTTCTCCACCGAATCGTCGTGCTTGATGATCCCCAGGAGGTACTGCCCCTCGGCGTAGTCGCGGATGAGCCCGGAAAGCGTCTCGACCATCTGGTCCTCGAAGCGCTTGTGCAGCTTCTTCTGAAGCGCCGTGTCGCCGAGCACCTCCAGGCGGAGGGCGTGGTTGATGATGCAGCAGTCGCGGTAGACGTGGTGGTCCGGCCAGAGGGTCTTCGACCGGCCCAGGATCGCCTCGACGGCCTCGACGGCGCCCTTCTGGGGGGCGGCCAGCTCCCCCGCGGCCGCGCCGGCCTCGGCCTTGCGAAGGTAGCTGTCCGCCCGCGCAAAGGCCTGCTTCCACAGGACCTCTAGCTCGTCGGCGACCTTGCGGATTTCCTTTTCCTTGTGCGGGTAGAATTCCTGGATGGCCCCGCAGTAGTACTTCCCGCCGTAGATGAAGTCGCGCCAAGGCGGGTAGATCCGCCCGCCGCGCTTGCCTCCCCGGCTGAGGTTGTAGATGCGGCGGAGCTGGTTGGCCATGTGGCGGGCCTGCTGTGGCGATGGCGGCTGGAGGGGGGGCACCTGCTTGGGCGCGCGGTGTCCCTCCAGGCCGTGGACCTTGTTGAGCAGCTCCTGAAGCCACCGAAGCTTCAGCCGGGACAGCTTGTCCAGCGAGGCCAGATCGTGCCAGCGCGGGGTGCCGCGCCCGCCGGCCCAGGTGGTGTACCACAGTACCGGCCCGTTGGACGGGCGGTTGTAGCCGTACATCTCCAGATGCACGTTGGTGAACAGCACCGGGGAGACCTCCTGCTCGTACCAGTCGGTGGTCTCCATGGCGGCGCGGCGGGTCTGGGTCTCGACGCGGTAGTCCTTCAGGGCCTTGAGGGCCTCGTCATGAGCGCGCCGGCGAAAGCTCTCCTGGAGCTGCTTGAGTTCGGCTTCGGAGAGCTTCCCCCCGACGATGTCGCGTGCGGCGGCGGCCAGCTCGTCCCTCAGTGTGCTGGCGACCTTCCCGGCCAGACGCTTGGTCACCGAGACGTCCAGCAGGTTGCCCACCACCTTCTCGATGTCGGTGGTCAGGGAGGTCTGCATGGCCTGGGCGGCAAAGTGTTCGGGGTCGGCCGGCGGGGGCGGCATGGTCACGCGGTCCGCCATTTCGCGCACCACGCGTCGGCCACGCTCCTTCAGGACGATCTTGCGCAGGTACACCCCCTTCCGCAGCACGTCGCTCGGGCTGACCCGTGTGGGAACGAGGCTCAGGACCAGCACGGCCGCGCCCGCGTGGATAGCCGTGGCCAGGAGCAGGAACAGGCCCAGCGGGCCGGACCAGACGCGCCGGCCAGCGGCGAAGACGTCGCCGAGGCTGGCCGCGGCCCGGCGCCGGCTGGCGGGGGCGGCACGTTTCCATCTCCGGCGCCGGCGGGTCATTTCCTGCTCCCGGCCGCGCGATTCGTGACGCGGATCAGCTCCGCGACCTTGCCGGCCCTGACGCCTTGCATGTTCTCGGCAATCTCGCGGGGGCTCAACGGGCGGTTGTAGGCGAACAGCTCGTCGCGCATGCTGCCGGTCCAGCGTCCGTGGTGGTCCTCGATGATCACGTAGCCCGTGGTCGGCCCGCCGCGGTCCCAGGCGATGCTGACCCACTCGGAGCCGTCGCCGGGGCCGGCCTTTCCGGCGAGCTTGCCGTCGAGGTACAACTCCAGTCGGCGGGCCGGCATGTCCCACAGGACCGCCACGTGCCGCCACTGATACAGCTTACTCGTCTCGTAGGGCACCTGGATGTAATGAAGCCTGGCGCCACGCCCGCGGACGAACATCTCTCGGTACACCAGCTCCAGGAAGCCCTCCTGGCGGCGCTTCTTGGGATAGCGGCGGAGCTGCATCCTTCGTCCGAGCGTGAGGATGTGCTCGCCGCCGCGGCGGGCGAGCTTCCAGCTCGTCTTGGGGTCGCCGTTCCAGCGGATTTCGTTGCGGACCTTGGGATCGCGCTTCAGCCAGAACAGCGCGGTGCCCCGCTCGTGGTCCAGGTTGCGGAAGCCGTCCAGGAAGACCGTGGACCGCCAGCCGATGCACCATCCCTTCACGCCATCCGGGTCGGGGTGGTAGCTGCCGCCCTGCCGTCCGAAGTGCTTCGTCGAGCCCACCGCCAAGTCGAAGTCCCCGCCGTTGTTGGGGTCGTCCCAGGAGGCGTAGGCCAGCAGTCCGGCGTCGTTGAGCGGCTCGTACTGCATCTGCGGGTCGCGCGTGACGGCCGTGCCGTACCAGGGGACCTCGATCGGCTCGGCCTCGCCCTCGAAGCGGATTTCCGGGGCCACCAGCGCGTACCCCGTGTCATGGTACTGATAGGCCAGTGCCTCGCCGGGGACCCACTTGTGGTTCCTGACCCAGAACGCCAGGCTCTGGTGGCCGTCCTGCCCGAGCTGGAACGGCTGGGAGGGCGGGACGGCCTCCAGTCCGTCGGGCAGCTTGAAGCTGACGGTACCCTTGCACGGGCCGGTCTTGTGGTGAATGAGCTTCTCGGGGTACTCGCCCCAGGCGCGGTCCTTGTCCACCTTGCCGTTGGCCAGGTGGACGTAGAACCGCTGCTTGCGGCCCTTGGGGACGGGCGCCCGGAAGGGGTCGGCCTCCACCCGGAGCCGGGGGGCGACGACGACCTGGAACCCGGCCATGTACTTGCGGTCCTCGCCCCCGGACCGGCCGGTGAGGATGGCATGGACGGGGCAGATGCCGAAGCGCGCGCCGCGCGGGTTTTCGCCGAACCTCGGCCCGCGGAGGGTGCGGACCTTCGCGGCGATCTGCCTGGAGGCGCCCGCCGCGAGGGTGAACGCCTGGTCCGTCCCCCCGGTGACCTCCGTGCCGATGCTCCCGACCCACTCCAGGCGGGCGTCCTCGACCGCCGCCTGCGAGGTGTTGCGGACGGTCAGCGTCACGGGCATCTCGTCCGGGATGGTCATGTTGGGTTCGGTCTTCAGAGACATCCGGCAGCCGTCGGCGACCGCGACCTGGACGGGCACGTCGACGAAGACGCCCTTGTCCCGGACGGTGACCGGGCAATCCGTGGCGTTCAGCCGGGCCGAGGCCACCGGGAAGTCCCCAGGCAGCCTCAGGCACAGCGGGGCCATCAGGAAGGGGCAGAACGTGTCCTTCTCCAGGGCAAAGGTGATCTGGATCTCCCGGTTCCCGGCAGGCTTGACCGCCACCACCCGCGACTTGGCCTTGAGATACTCATAGCCGAAAATCTCGTTCTGGCCGGCGTGCCAGATGCGGCCGTCGCGGCCGTACTTCGCCAGGAAGCGCTCGACCAAGGCGGGGTCAGTCTTCTCCAGGCCGCAGAGGGTGACGGTGGTGATCTTGCCGGGGTCCACCATCTCCACGATGCCCCTGAGGATGTTGCCGACGGTCTGGTAGTACACGAGGGTGTCGGGGGCGCCGGGGGTCTTGTTCCGGCGCTTCTCGCGGACGATCTGCTTCACGGGCCGGTCCCGCCCAAGCAGGATGGCGTGCCCGGCCGCCCAGATGTTGTTGCCGTACCAGTTGGAGTCCAGCAGGGCGTACCCGTTGCCGCCGATCTTGAGGGGCAGCTTGCGGTAGTAGGGGTGGCTGAACTGGCACTTCATGTTGAAGAGGCTCCCGACGCCCATCGGGCTGCGGCACTTCTTCAGCACGTTCAGGCGGCGCATGGCGGCGTAGTCGTAGGCCTGCTGGGGGGTGAACCCGCCCATCCAGCCGGTATAGCCGACCCGCCCCCCCATGATGAGGTCGGCGCCGGCGTCCTCCAGGGCCTTGAGCCGCTCGGCGGAGTACTCCGGACCGACGGAAACGGAGGTGCGGAAGCCCAGCTTCGTGTAGCGGGCGATGCCCTTGGCGCTCCTGACGCCCTCGTAGGTCACCGCGCAGTGCTTCCCGCCCGGAAGCAGCGCGAACCTCACGTCGGCCGCCGACAACTTCGCCGGGGCCGACAGCTTCAGCCGCAGCGCGAAGTCCGTGATGGGCACGCGGGCCTTGACCTCGTCGGCCGCCAAGGCGCCGCCCGCGCCCAGAACAACCAGGCACAGCGCCGCCGCCCGCCAGGCCAGGCGGCGGGTTGGGTCGATCCTTTTCCGTTTCATCGGGAACCCTGCGTCTTCCTTGGCCGGACAAACCTGCCGCCGATTTGCTTCACTCTATGTAACCCGTTCCGCCGCCCCCGGTGCCTGTCCCTCCTGAAAACTGCGTCAGGGCTGTGCCAAGAGGACTTACACTTCTGGCCATGGCTGGCGGGTCGTGGCAGGGTGCTGCCTTCCAGGAGATCGACGGAGGCGAAAGGACGGGCATCATCCAGACGGTCTTGGCTTTCCTCAGGGCCCTTCTCGTCGGCAGGGCAGCCCTGGCCGCTGAGAATCTGGCCCTGCGGCATGATCGTCGTCGCGTCGTGCACTTCAACGTGACGACCAGTCCCACGGCCCAATGGGCCGCTCAGCAGATCGTCGAGGCGTTCCCGTTTGAGGAAGCTCCCCGCTTCCTGCTCCGGGATCGCGACGGCATCTACGGTCCTCGCTTCCGAGATCGGGTCAAGCGCATGGGGATCAAGGAAGTGCTAACCGCACCACGAGCTCCCTGGCAGAATCCATTCGTCGAACGCCTGATCGGGTCCATCCGCCGTGAGTGCCTGGACCATGTGATCGTGTTCGGCGAGGAACATCTGCGACGCGTCTTGTCCGAGTACTTCACCTACTATCACGACGCCCGAGCGCATTTGTCGCTGGACCGCAACTCGCCGATTCCGCGGCCTGTCTGCCCGCCCGAGATGGGGAAGATCGTGGCCGAGGCCTACCTCCATGGGCTGCACCACTGCTACACACGGGCGGCGTAGCCGGCTGGCGGAAGGCCCTCGACGCATCGACAGCGGAAGAGCCCTGCTCCGTCCCGGGGATCAGGCTATCTCCGACCGCTCGCCGGCATGATCGTCGACTCCGACCTCACGTCGGCATCGTCGCCGGACTCACGATCACACCCGCTCGGCCGCGTTTGGCCGGCGGATGGGGGTTTCGGTAGGGACAACAGCCGCGCCGAGCCGAGCGGGGGCATTCACGGCACTACATTAATACTACAACGCTACGAAAGCTCAAGAAAACTCAGGCGGCGAGCCGATGGCGC
>CAZNSB010000029.1:0-20800 GCA_964575155.1 uncultured Planctomycetaceae bacterium
GCGCCTCGCCCTGACGCCTCTCGCCGGCCGGGGATACGGAGAAATCTCCGGCGGTGAGCAGCGGAAGACGCTCATCGCGCGCGCCATGGTACAGGCCCCTCGGCTGCTGCTGCTGGACGAGCCCACGGCCAACCTGGACCTCGGCTGGCGGGAGCGGATCGTGGAGCTCATTCAGGAGCTCTACGTGGCGTCCGAGCATCTGGCGGTCGTGCTGGTCTGCCACGAGCTGGAGGTCCTGCCTGCCCGTTGCAGGCGCGTTGTGCTGCTCGACGCCGGCGAGCTGATTGCAGACGGGCCGCCGGAGGACGTTCTTTCGCACTCGCGGGTGGCATCCATGTATGGCCGAGGCCTGGCGGTGCTTCACCGGGCCGGGCGGCACGCCGTCGTCCCCGCGGAGGTGCAGGATGCCTGAGGTGGGTTTCTGGGCGCCGGTCCTGGCGGGCGGGCTTCTCGCCGGGGGCTCCAGCGGCCTGCTGAGCGTCTACATCGTCGGCATGCGCATTCCCTTCCTGGGGGTATGCGTCGCCCATGCCGCGCTCGCCGGCGCCGTCTTCGGCGCCCTGGCCGGACTGGAAGGGCAGATGCTCCTTCTGCCCGCGCTGGCCGGCGCCGTCCTCGCGGCCGTCGCGCTGGGCCTGGCCGATCCACACCGCCTGAAGATGGACACAAACGTCGTCATGGGCCTCCTGTTCTCTGTCACCATGGGCCTGGCGTTCGTAGGCTTCGGGCTCTTCGGGGTGTTCGGCAAGAGCGACAACGACGTGCGAAGCCTGCTGTGGGGCAGCCTCCTGTATTGTCGCTGGAGCGACGTCGCCCTGATGCTGGCGGCCTCGGGGTTTCTGGCGGGCTTTGTCGCCCTGTTCGCCAAGGAGATGCGCGCGATCCTGTTCTCCCGCCACGACGCCACGGCGGCCGGCATTCGTGCCACCGCGGTCTGGTGCGCGTTCCTGGTCCTGGCCGCTGCGTCGATCACGGTCAACTTCCAGACCGTCGGCGGGCTGATGATCTACAGTCTGATCACGAACCCGGCCGCCGCGGCGTGCCAACTGGCCAGGGGGAGCAGGCGGGTGACGGCCTTGGCCGTCCTCTTCGGGGCGGTCAGCGGGCTGGGAGGGTTCCTGATCTCTGCGGCCACCGACCTGCCCAGCGGAGCGGTGATCGTCCTGGTCTCGTCGGTCCTGGTGGGCGTGTCTGCGGCGTGGGGGCACCTGAGGGGCCGTTGAGACCGAGGTCCCCGCCGACGCCGATTGCGGGCAGAGGCGCCTCCGGCTGGGCGTCTGGCGAACGGGGGGAACGGCTTGCTCCAGGCCGGGGTATCTGGTATCCTCAAGTTTGGGCGCTGCGCGCTGCGTCCGGCGCCGCAGGTTCTTCTTGACATACCGTAAGGTTTCCGCCGCTTGGAACTTGTGAATCTTCCACCCCGGTCTTCGGAACCCGAGGTTGGGGGTTCGGGTCCGGCCGGGGGCGTTGATTCCACCGGGAGACGCCCATGACGCCGCGGATGGTGGTTTGTCTGCTGCTGGCGGGGGGGCTGGCTGTCCCGGCGGCGGGGCAGGCGCCCCGCCAGCCGGAAACCCCCGCCCAGCGGGCGGGAAAGACCTACACCTCGGCCATGAGCGCCCTGAACACCCGCCAGTACGACCAGGCCCAGGTCCTCCTGGAGAAGTACGTCCGCAGCTTTCCCACCCACGAGTACGTGCCCGTCGGATACATGCAACTGGCGTACTGCCGGCAGGCGCTGAAGAACGGGGAGGGGTGCGAGGAGGCGCTGGACGAGGTGATCGAGCGGTTCCGCGGGTCGCCGGCGTGGCACAACGCGTACGCCTCCAAGCTGGGCCGTGCGCTGGCGGGCAAGGACCACGAGAGGTACGTGGAGCTGCTGGAGAAGATGGTCTCGGGCTCTCCGGAGCTGCCGCTGGACCTGGCCGGGGGGATGGGGTGGCACTACGGCAACTACCACAGCTACAGCTACCACGGGCGCTACTTCCAGCCGACCGCCGGGCGGATGGGGTCGATCCAGCGCCGCCCGGGGTGGGTGTTGAACCTCCTCAAGGCCGCCGACACGCCCGAGCGGGCCGAGAAGATCCTCGCCGCCCTCGCCGCCACCCTCCGGCGCCGCGCCGAGGAGCTGCCCACCGACTGGCAGTTCGCCCACGTGCAGCTCCTGAAGAAGGCCGGTAAGGCCGACCAGGCCGACGAGCTGCTGAGGCGGTACCTGGACAGTTGGCGCGAGCCTCCCGGCGGCGGGCAGGGCGCCAAGGGGCTCCAGGCGGACCCCCGCGGGATCGACCTGTACCTGCTGTGGATCCGGGACGCCCAGGCCGCCAAGGACACCCAGACCGTCGAGGCCGCCTGGAAGGAGCTGATCGAGACCTACTTCGGGGCCGGGGCCCTGGGCGACCCGCTGTACGGCCGGCTGGCCGCCCTCAGCCGGAGCAAGGGCCGCTGGGAGGAGTTCACCGCGCTGGCCCGGCGGTTCCTCACCACCTACGCCACCCACCGGTACTGGGGCTCGGTGATCAGCCTGTGGATGGGCGCGGCCAAGGCCAAGGCCGCCAAGGGAGATCCCTCGCTGGTCCCCTCGGCGCTGGAGGTGGTGAAGGAGCTGTACGAGCCCCGGCACCCCGGGCCCGTGCCGGCGGGGCTGCTGTGGCGGATCGACCTGAACCTGGTGCAGGGGCAGGTCGAGGCAGCGGCCAAGCTCGCGCGGGAGCTGCTCGCCCGCCCGGCGTGGTCGGCGGGGACCTTCCAGCTTCTCGCCTCCTACGCCGCCGCCCACAAGCCCTTCCGGGAGGTCCTCGACGCCGCCCGAGAGCAGTACCGCATTCCCGTCGCCAACCCCACCAGCAAGGCCTTCGTCCTGCTGAACCAGCTCAAGATCCGCCTCAAGGACGACCAGGTCCGCCACGCCGAGGAGATCGGCGAGGAGATGTTCGGGAAGCACCCCGACGACGCCTCCACCACCGAGGGCGTCAAGCTGCTGGCGGACTACTACTTCAAGAAGGTCCTCGCCGAGCCCCGCGACAAGTGGATGGAGCGGATGATCCGCACCTACCCCTTCCACCCGCTGACCCAGGCCGTCCTGGCCAACAAGGTCACCTCGACGGGCGCGGCCCGGCTGTACAAGGAGCAGGCCGGTGCGGTGGACCGGATGACGGAGCGCTTCCCGCGGGTGTCGCCGTCGTACTACGGGCGCCGTTTGCGGCTGTACGACATCGCCCACGACTCGGCGGGGAAGCTGGAGTTCGTCAAGCGGGTGAAGAGCCCGGCGGCGGCGGCCGGCGACGTCAGCGCCATCGCCGAGCTGGCCCGGTACGAGCTGGCCGGCATGGAGAAGTACAAGGAGATCGGCGACGCCTGGGTGGCGAAGGCCAAGCCCTTCGGCACTTCGGCTGCGGGGCTGTACTGCCTGTACCGCGCGTGGAGCGCCTATTACTACACTCCGTGGCGGCACGGGCGGCGGGACGAGGTCGCCTGGGCGGAGGGCCTGGCCGTCATGAAGCAGCTCCGCGACCAGCCGCTGTACCCGGAGTGGACGTGGCGGCTGGCGTTCGGGGAGGTGAACATGCTGGCCCATCAGCACAAGGCCCAGGCCATGCTGGCGGCGTTGAAGGCCAGGCTCGGGAAGCGCCCGCGGTGGCGTGACGTGAGCCTCCGGCTGGACCTCAGCGCCGTCGGCTGGGCGCTGGGGGCGGAGAAGATGACCGAGCAGGGCAAGGCGCTGGCCCGGCAGCTTCGGGGGCTCTGCTTCACCCGCCGAGACGCCGGGGCCATCGAGCTGATGCTGGCGGCGATGCACGGGGCACAGAAGGACTACGAGGCCGCCGCCACCCACTACATGAACATCGTCAACGCCAGCCCCTTCCCCGCACGGATGTACCCGTACTTCAGCTCGGCCGCCGGCTCCCTCCGCCAGGCCGGCTCCAAACGCTACCCCAACCTCGTCGAGGCCTACATGCGGAAGATCGGGCGCACCCAGGAGCTCGTTCCCGGTCTGCTGTACCAGCTTGGGGTGTACTATTTTTCGACGCGTGGCCCGGCGGCGGTGGCGGCGCGCAACCGGCTGGCGGCGCGCTACCCGTGCAGCATTGCCCGGGACAACCTGGAGAAGATCTTCGCCCGGCTGCGCCCCCGCCCCCGCCCGAGAAGGCCCAAGCCCAAGCCGAGGCGGCGATGAAGGAGCCCGGCCTATGATGCGGATGCTTGCAGCCGTCCTGCTGGCCGCGGCCGGGGCCCTCCCCGCCGCACCCCCCAAGCCCCCACGCGAGGTCGCCGACACCGACGTCGACCGCGCCATCGGCGAGGCCAAGCGCTTCCTCCTCGCACAGCAGGCCGCCAGCGGCTTCTTCCGCCGCGGCCACAGGGTCCCCCACGGCGGGGGGACCGCCATCGCCCTGCTGGCGCTGCTGGAGGCCGGCGAAAGCCCCGCGGGGGAGAGGATGAAGAAGGGCCTGGACGCCCTGGCCGCACTGAAGACCAAGAACCTCTACGTCGTCGCCACCCGCGCCATGGTCCTCGCTCAGCCCGACGTCGCCGGGAAAAAGGATTACCGCAAGCAGCTCCAGGCCGACGTGCAGTGGCTGACCAAGGGGGCCGGGCGATACGGGGCGTGGGGCTACGCCGGCCCCGAGCGCGACGGCGACAACTCCTGTAGCCAGTTCGCCCTCCTGGCCCTCTGGGAGGCCGACCGCGCCGGCCTGAAGGTCCCCCCCGCCCTGATCCGCCAGGTCGAGCGGATCTGGCTGCGCCGGCAGCGCCCCGACGGCGGGTGGACCTACGCCGGGCTGCCGCAGGTCAAGACCGCCTCCACCCTCACCATGACCACCGCCGCCGTCGCCAGCCTCTACATCTGCCAGGACGTGCTGACCACCGGCTGCCGCCCTTACCCCAACCAGGCGCCCGCCGACAAGGCCTGGGCGCACCTCGCCGCGAACCTCAAGGCCGGCTACTACCAGAACGGGTACCTCGCCTTCTGCGTCCAGCGGATCGGGATGACCACCGGCAGGAAGTTCATCGGCGAGATGGACTGGTACGCCGCCGCCGCCGAGAAGTTCTGCCGGCCCGACCCCCGCGGGCGCAGCTACCGCGGGCAGTGGGGCTCCGTCGTCCGGGCGGCCTTCGAGCTGCTGTTCCTCGCCCGCGGGCGAATCCCCCTGACCTTCAACAAGCTCCGATACGGCGCGGAGAAGGACTGGAACGTCCACACCCGAGACGTCGCCCACTTCACCGAGTACATGCGCCGAGAGTTCGAACGCCGCATGCGCTGGCAGATCGTAAAGATCTCCGACGAGGTCCAGAGGATGCTCGACGCGCCCATCCTGCTTCTCACCGGCCCGGCCGCGCCAACCTTCACCGACCAGCAGTGGGGAAAGCTCCGCGAGTACACCCTCCGCGGGGGGACGCTCCTGCTGGTGCCGACCCACGGCAGCAGCGAGTTCGCCGCCGCCGTGAAGGCCCGGCTGAAGGAGCTGTACGCCGCCTGCCGCACCCGCGCCGGCGGATACTACGCCCTCGAGCCGGTCGGCGACGACCACCCCCTGTACTTCGGCTACCAGAAGGTCCCCGCCGGGCCGAAGGTGGCCCCGATGTGGGGGGTCTCCGACGGCACCCGGCTGGTGGCGGTGCTGTGCGAGCGCGACCTGCCCTGCGCCTGGCACCGACGCGACACCCGCGCCAACGCGATCGATCACACCCTCGCCGTCAACTTCTTCATGTACGCCACCGGCGCCAATCCCCTCCGCCCCAAGCTCCGCCCCGTCTTCCTGGCAAAGGCCGGCGAGGTCCGACACCACGCCAAGGTCGCCTGGCTGAAACACCCCGGAAACTGGTCCACACAGCCCCACGCCCTCGAATACCTCTCCCAGAAGCTCACCGCCGAGAACCGCGTGGCCATCGACCTGACCCCCGGGGCCGCCATCTCGCCCGAGGCCCTGGCCGGGCACGACCTGGCGTGGATGACCGGCTCGGCGAAGTTCGAGCTGACCGCCGGGCAGGTCGCCGCGGTCCGGGAGTTCCTCGATGCCGGCGGGACCCTCTTCGTCAACGCCGCGGGCGGATCGGACGACTTCAACACTTCCGCCCGGGCGATGCTGGAGAAGCTCTTCGCCGGGCGGGACCACACCGCGGGGTTCGTGTCCTCCGGCTCGCCGCTGGTCACGGGCAAGTGCGGGGACTTCCGCGGCCCGCCGCTGAAGTCCCTGCCGCGGACCAGGACGCTCAAGAACCTCTCCCCGCGCCCGGACCCGCCGCTGCGGCTGTACGTTCAGGGCAACCGGGTGGTGGCGATTCACGGCCCGCGGGGCATCCACGACACCCTGGACGGGCACACCACCTGGGGCGCGAAGGGCTACATGCCCGGCGCCGCCCGCGACATCGCCGCCAACGTCGTCCTCTACGCCCTGGCCATGCGCGGCGTGCGCCCGCCGGCGCCCGCGACGGCACCGGCGACGGCCCCCGCCACCGCCCCGGCGACGCAGCCCAAGACCGAGTAGCGCCGTGCCCCCGGCGACCGCAGTCGCCGCCCTTGGGGCGCAGGGTGCCACGGCTGCGTTGTGTGCAGCCGTGCCGATCCTCAAGGTGGCAGCACGCTTGCACACAGGGCAAGCGCCTGCCTGCGGCAGGCTTGGGGCACCCGAAATGGCGACCCTCCAGGAGATATCGTGAACGGCCCAAACGGCCATCCGGCTTTGGCTTGCCCCCGCCCGCGCGGTACACTGGGGGCCGGGAGGAGGCCGACCATGATAAAGTGGTGCCTGCTGGTGCTGATCCTCGGGGCCCTGCCGGCCGCGGCGTCCGGCGAGGGCAAGCCGGCGGTCCGTCCGGCGGCGGTCGCCGGGAGCTGGTATCCCGACGACCCGGCGGCCCTGCGGAAGATGCTGAAGGCGTATCTGGCCCGAGCCGGCACGCGCGAGCTGCCGGGAGAGCCCGCCGCGGTGATCGTCCCGCACGCGGGGTACCGCTTCTCCGGGCCGACGGCGGCCCGCGGCTTCCAGGCCGTCGCCGGAAAGAAGTACACGCGGGTGATCCTGCTGGGCCCGAGCCACTACATGGGCGGGTCGTACACGGGGGCGGCGGTGCCCACGGTGACGCATTTCGCCACCCCGCTGGGGCGGGTCCCGCTGGACACCGACCTCTGCGGCAAGCTGGCCAAGGCCGAGGGCTTCGTCGCCGACGACCGCCCCCACGCCCGGGAGCACTGCCTGGAGATGGAGCTGCCGCTGATGCAGTTGACCCTGGGGGAGGTCCGCATCGTCCCGGTGCTGCTGGGGGCGATGAACGCGGAGCTGGCGCGGAAGATCGCGGCGGTCCTCCGGCCGCTCGCCGGTAAGGACACGCTCGTCGTCGTCAGCACCGACTTCACCCACTTCGGCCCGAACTACGGGTACGTGCCCTTCCGCGAGGACGTGCCGAACAAGCTCAAGTGGCTGGACGGGCTGGCGATCGACCGCATCCTGGCCAACGACCCGGTCGGCTTCGTGGAGGTGTGCGCGGAGACGCGGGCGACGATCTGCGGGCGGTGGGCCGTCGCCGTCGCCCTGGAGATGTCCGCCCACGCCGACGACACCGAGGGCGTCCTGCTGGGCTACACCACCAGCGGCGCGATCCTCAACGACTGGCGGAACTCCGTCAGCTACGCCGCCATCGCCCTCTGCCGAGGGGCCGCCGCCCCGCTGAATGAGGCCGAGCAGCAGTGCCTCCTCAAGCTCGCCCGCGACCAGCTCCGGGCCCACCTGGCCGGAAAGAAGCTCGCCGACGTCACGAAGAGCTACCCGCTGACGGCGCGGTTGAAGAAGAAGGCCCCGGCCTTCGTGACGCTGACGACGGGGGGCCGGCTGCGGGGGTGCATCGGGCACGTGGCGCCGGTGGCGGCGCTGTACGCGTCGGTGCTGGCCAACACGGTGTCGGCGTGCTCGCGCGACCCGCGCTTCGCCGGAAGCCGAATCACCGCCGCCGAGGAGCCCAGGGTGCACATCGAGATCTCCGTCCTCAGCCGGCACCGCCGGATTCGCGGGGTCGACGAGATCAAGATCGGGCGCGACGGGCTGATCCTCCAGCGCGGACGCAGCCGGGGGCTGCTGCTGCCCCAGGTGCCCGTCCAGCAGAAGTGGGACCTGAATCGGTACCTGGCGGGCATCTGCGGCAAGGCGGGCCTGCCGACGGACGCGTGGAAGGACCCCAAGACCCGCCTCAGCCGGTTCAGCGCCCAGGTCTTCGCCGAGCCGGAAGCGGCGACGAAGCCCAAACCGAAAAAGAAGGAATGACCGTCGCGCGGAGCAGAGCACCGACGCAATGCCCGAGCAGTCCAAACAGAAGCGCCCGCGGGTGGTGGTCGCTCGCGACGAGGGGTGCCTCCGGCCGGGGCGCCGGCTGGACGGGGCCGCGGTCCGGCGGATGCTGGACAAGGCCGTCGTTCGCCTGACGGGCAAGGCCAAGCCCCCCCGGGCCTGGGCGAGCCTGTTTGCCCCGACCGACCGCATCGCCGTCAAGGTCAACACGCTCGGGCACCCCACGCACCCGACGGTGGCGGCGTCGATCGCCGAGTGCCTCCTGGCCGCCGGCGTCGCCGCCAAGAACGTCGTCTGCTGGGACCGCTCCACCGCGGAGCTGAAGGCGGCCGGGTACGAGATCGTCACCAGGGGCCCGAAGCCCCGCTGCTACGCCACCGACGCCGTCCGCGAGCCCGGCACCGCCGCCGGGTACGAGCGGGGGGTGGTCACCAGCGGCTCGGTCGGGAGCCGGTACAGCACCATCGTCTCGCGCTGGGCCACCGCCCTCATCAACGTGCCGGTGCTGAAGGACCACAGCCTCTCGGGGCTCTCCGGGGCCCTCAAGAACTTCTTCGGTGCGATCCACAACCCCAACAAGTATCACGACGACTGCTGCGACCCCTACGTCGCCGACGTCTCGCTGCACCCCTGGATCAGCCGGAAGCTCCGACTCGTCGTCGTCGACGCCACCTACGCCCAGTACGATGGCGGGCCCGGGAAGGTGCCGCGGTGCACCTGGCCGCTGGGGGCGGTGCTGGTGGGGGTCGACCCGGTGGCCGTCGATTCGGTATCATTGAGTATGTTGGACAAGCAACGGCAAGCGAAGGGCCTCAAGACCGTCGCTGCCGCAGCCCGGCCGGCGAAGCACATCCTCTCGGCCGAAAAGAGATCGCTGGGCGTGGCCGACCTGAAGCGGATTGAGGTCGTGGAGACGTGACGTGACCGGCCAGAGCGCAGGACGCGACGGGCCCGGGCAGGAGAGGCTGACCCGGCGGGAGTTCTTTTCGGCGGCCGCCGCCGGCGCCGGCGGGGCCGCCCTTCTCGCCTGCCCGCTGGGGCTGGGCGCCCAGGACGTCCCCGGCGGGGAGATGGCTGTCAGCGAGCATGTCGCCAAGAGTAACCTCTCCGACCACGAGTGCATGTTCTACGAGAAGCTTCCCGGTGGGAAGGTCCGCTGCGGGATCTGCCCGCGGCGGTGCGTCGTCTCCGACGCCGAGCGAGGCTGGTGCGGGGGGCGGGAGAACCGCAAGGGCGCATACAAGACGCTGGTGTACGGGAAGGCGTGCTCCGCCCAAATCGACCCGATTGAGAAGAAGCCGCTGTACCACTACCTCCCCGGCACGACGGCCCTTTCGGTCGCCACCGCCGGGTGCAACTTCGAGTGCAAGTTCTGCCAGAACTGGGAGATCTCCCAGGTCCGCCCCGAGCAGGTCGGTCGGGTCTACGAGCTGCCGCCCAAGGCGCTCGTCGAGGTCGCCAAGGCCAGGAAGGTCCCCACCCTGGCCTTCACCTACTCCGAGCCGGTCATCTTCTACGAGTACGCCCACGACGGCGCCAAGGTCGGCCGGGCCGCCGGCGTCGGAAGCTGCATCATCTCCAACGGGTACATCGAGACCGAGCCCCTGAAGCGCCTCTGCGAGCACCTCACCGCCGTGAAGGTGGACCTCAAGGCCTACACCGAGAAGTTCTACCGAGACATCTGCCGGGGGACGCTCAAGCCCGTGCTGAGGACCCTGACGACGTGCAGGAAGATCGGGATCCACCTGGAGATCGTCGTGCTGATCATCCCCACGCTCAACGACACCGCCGAGGAGCTGACGGGCATGGCCAAGTGGATCGTGGACAACCTCGGCCCCGACGTGCCGCTGCACTTCTCGCGGTTCCACCCGCAGTACCGCCTGCGCAACCTGCCCCCCACGCCGATCAAGACACTCAAGGCCGCCCACGCCATTGCCAAGGCCGCCGGCATCCATTACGTCTACATCGGCAACATCCCCATGGACCCCGCCAACCACACCTACTGCCCCAAGTGCGGCAAGCTGCTGATCCAGCGCCTCGGCTACCGCGTCCGCGAGAGCCGCGTCACCGCCGAAGGCAAGTGCCCCAAGTGCGGGACGAAGATCCCCGGCGTCTTCACCCCCGCCGCCGCCTTCGCCCGGCGGAAGGGCTGAGCCGCCCGGGGGGGAAGACGTTGGCCAATGGCACGGCATTATGCCAATCTTTCCTCACCGGCCCCAGGAAGGGCCCCACACGCGGACCGCGTGGACCTACAGCGCGATTCGCTGGAGGTAGCGACGTACGGGGGCGGGCTGCGGCTGTTTTGCAGTGTGACTGCAAATCAGCCGGGGGGTCCGCGCCCGTCGGTCGGCTTTCTGCCCATCCCGTTTGCCCCACGGACTGCCCGCAGTGCAGGCGCACTGAGCCGTGCCCCCACTCCAGCGTCGGCTTGGGGGGCGCGATGCTCCCAAGCCCCGTGGCCTCTCAGAACGTGTATGAGAACATCAGCCGACTCTGCGCACTGCGGCTACGGGGGGGCTGGCAGGCCTGAAGGGCCGCAATTCAATAGCCCAGGGCGCAGCCCTGGGTGGAAATCGCCCTACCTTCGGCAAGCCCTGAAGGGGCGCGACGAGTTCTGGCAGGGCAGGGCCTTATGCCGCCCCTTCAGGGCTTGCACCGGGCGGGCTGGCGACCCAGGGCTTCGCCCTGGGCTGACGAATGATGGCCTTTCAGGCCGCCCGACGCCGATGCCCTACCCGCTCTCCCAGCGCGCGGCCTCGTTTTCATACACGTTCTCAGCGGCGCCCAATCGCGTCAATCGCGGCGCCAAGATCTCCAGCGTATTGAAGCGCGCCGCTGCCTTTGCGCGGCGGAAACCGTGACGCCGCAAAGGGCGGGGTGGAATCGTCCGGCCGCTTCCGCTAGAATGGCAGGCGGACATCGAGACTGACGTGGAGGCAGTCCATGCGTAAGACTGCACTGGCAATGATCGTGACGGCGGGCGTGGCGATGTGGGCGGCGGCGGACTGGCCGCAGTTCCTGGGCCCGACGCGGAACGGCGTCGCCCCGGCGGGCAAGGTCAAGCTCGCCGAGAAGTGGCCCGAGGACGGGCCGAGGGTCCTCTGGTCGGTGAAGCTGGGGCGGGGCTTCGGCGGCCCGGCCATCCGCGACGGGAAGGTCTACGTCCTGGACCGCGCCGGCGAGCAGGACGTGCTGCGCTGCCTGGACCTGGCCGGCGGCACGGAGCAGTGGCGATTCTCCTACGACGCCCCCGGCAAGAAGTTCGGCAACCACGGCTCGCGGTCCACGCCGGCGGTGGACGAGAAGTACGTCTTCACCATCGGCCTGTACGGGCACTTCCAGTGCGTGGACCAGGCCACCCACCAGAGCCTCTGGAGCAAGCAGCTCCTGGCCGACTACGAGGGCAGGCTGCCGAGTTGGGGCGTGGCCATCTCCCCGCTGCTGTATGAGGACCGGGTGATCGTCGCCGCCCTGGGCAAAGCCGCCGGCGTCGTCGCCTACGAGAAGGCCACCGGCAAGGAGCTGTGGAAGTCGCGCCCGCTGGGGCGGATGGCCTACGTCTCCCCGGTGGTCCTCCGCGTCGGCCAGGCCGACCAACTGGTCGTGGTGACCGACGGCGGCTCGCGCGTGGCGGGTCTGGACCCGGCCGACGGGAAGCTGCTGTGGGTGTACCGGTCGTGGCGCTGCCGCATCCCCATCGCCGCGCCCACCGACTGCGGCGACGGGAGGCTGTTCATCACCGGCGGGTACGGCGCGGGCAGCGTGATGGTCAAGATCGAGCAGGCCGACGGCAAGTTCACCGCCACCGAGGTCTTCCGCCACGAGAAGATCGGCTCGATCCTCCACAACGTGCTGTTGCACGACGGGCACCTGTACGTCAACGCCAACACCAAGAGGACCGCCGACGGGCTGATGTGCATGGACCTGGCGGGCAAGATCAAGTGGCAGACCCGCCGGAACCCCAACTTCGAGAAGGGCAACCTGATCCTGGCCGGCGGGCTGATCTACAACCTGGACGGCAGGACCGGCACGCTGCACATGGTCCGGCCGGACCCGGCCGGCTACGTCGAGCTCGGGCGGGTGAAGCTCTTCACCCGCGGCCCGATGTGGGCGCCCATGGCCGTCTCCGGCGGCAGGCTCCTCTGCCGCGACCAGCGGCAGATGAAGTGCCTCGACGTCAGCGCCGAGTAGGCGAGGGGGACCTGCGTTTCCCGCGCTCGCGACTTCTGTTCGCCTCGGCCCGAAGGGCCGCCGAGCACGTGCAGGTCAAAAAAGCCCCCCCGGCTACAGCCCTGCGAACAGCCGGCCGATCTGCCCGCCGTCCAGCCTCGCGCCGTACTCGCAGCCCTCGAAGGCCTCGGCGTACTTCACCGCCGCGCCCTTCTCCCGGCCGTAGCGGGCGATCAGCGCGTCGCGGAAGCGATCGGCGGTGGCGCGGTCGCGCGGGGCGCGCTGGTCGAAGAGCCAGCTTCGGCGGTCGGCGTCGCCGGCCGGCACGTCGTCGAGCTTCTCCCGCGTCCACGGGACCCACTCGTACATCTGGCTTGCGTGGCAGTGCATGGCGTCGTACTTCTTCTCGATGACGGGATCGATCGCGACGACCACGTCGGGGGCGAACGCCGTCGGCTTGCGGAAGTCGTCGCAGCAGTACGCCATCACCGGGTTGTACCGCAGGGGCGGGACCTCGGGGGCGGTGTTGGGCACCATCACGATGTACGCCGAGTCCTGAACGAGCTGCGAGGTGTACCGGTGGTCGGGGTGGTAGTCGTTCGGGCGGTGGGTGATGACCAGGTCCGGGCGGAACCCCCGGATCAGCCGGACGAACAGCCGCCGGTAGATCAGGTTCGGCTCGATCTGCCCGTTGGGGATGGGCAGGACCTGGCTCTCGACGCCGAGGAGCTTGGCCGACGCGGCCGCCTCCGCGGCCCGCCGCCGGGCGAGCTGGGCACCGGCCTGGACGTGATGGCCCGTCTCGCCGTTGGTGGCGCTGACGAGGCGGACCACGTGCCCCGCCGCCGCCCACAGCGCCGCCGTCCCCCCGATCGCCACCTCCCCATCGTCCGGATGCGCTCCGATGAACAGGATTCGCAGCGGCTTCTCGGCCATCTCTGCTCCTTTCTCCGGCGCGGCCAGGATATCCGCTCCGCCGCCCGACGCAACCCCTTCGGCTGCGGGCGGCGCCCGCCCGCGGGTCCGGGCGAGGAAGATTGCTCCTTGCCGCGCGGGGCGAGGGTCTGTCTATAATGGGCGGTGTCGCTGTCCGGAAGGTTCTGTGGAGGCGCGAGATGATCTACAACGAGTTGGGCGGTTCGGGCCTGAAGGTTTCGGCGATCAGCTTCGGGGCGATGCGCTGGCCGTCGGAGGAGGTGTGCTTCGAGATCGTGAACCGCGGGCTGGACCTGGGGCTCAACTACGTGGACACCTCCACGGGATATGTGGGCGGTCAGAGCGAGAAGTGGACCGGCCGGGCCGTCAAGGACCGCCGCGACGAGATCTACTTCTCCAGCAAGTCGAGCTTCGCCAAGGCCCCCAAGGCCGATGCGGTGCGAGCGGCCATCGAGGGCTCCCTGGCCGCGGCCGGGCTGGACTACTTCGACTTCTACCAGCTCTGGGGGCTGGGGAAGATGGAGGTGCTCAAGGCGGCGACCGCCAGGGGCGGGTCCATCGAGGGCGTCCGCAAGGCGCAGGGCGAGGGGCTGGTGCGCCAGGGGGTGGGGTTCACGTTCCACGGCCCGGCGGAGGTGTTTCGTGCGGCGGTGGACACGGGGGAGTTCCTCGCCGCGACCGTCTCGTACAATTTGATGAGCCGAAAGGAGGAGGACAACATCGCCTACGCCGCCGAGCGCGGCGTGGGGATCGTCATCATGAACCCGCTGGCGGGGGGCGTGCTGGGGCTGGCCGGGACGAAGAGGCTGGGCTTCCTTCGCGGCCCCGGCGGCGGGCCGGCGTATGGGGCGCTGCGCTTCCTGCTGGCCAACCCGAGCATCACCACCTCCATCGTGGGCTTCACCGCGCCCGGGCAGGTCGACGAGGCGGCGGCCGCCCTGGCCGGGGCCGAGGCCCTCGACGAAACGTCCCGCCGGGGGCTGATCGAGCGGATGGACGCCGTGGACCTGCCCGCCGGTGACCTCTGCACGGGCTGCGGCTACTGCAAGGACTGTCCCAACGACTTCGACCCGGCCCGCTTCATGCAGGCGATGCGCGACTTCGTCCTCTACGGTGTGGAGGAGGACAGGCTGGACCACTGGATCCGGTCGAAGTACCCCCACCAGGACCCGCTGGCCGAGCTGGCCAAGTGCACCGAGTGCGGCCAGTGCGAGGAAAAGTGCCCGCAGAAACTCGGCATCGTCGAGGAGATCCGCAAGGCCAAGGAGGTCATGGGCGTGGAATGACCCGGCCAGCGCCGCCCCGGCGGAGAGGGCATGAGACCGCGCGACTTCATCCTGGAGCAGATCCATCACCGCCAGACCTCGTCGGTGCCGTACACCCTGGGCTTCGAGGGCGACGTGGCCGAGCGGCTCGACGCCCACTTCGGGGGCCAGGGGTGGCGCGACCGCCTGACGCCGTACATGGTCACGTGCGGCGTCGTCGAGACCGTCCACGCCGAGCGGATCAGCGACACCCACACCCGCGACGCCTACGGCGTCACCTGGGAGCACGGCCGGGCCATGGTCCACCTCGAGCCGGCGCTGAAGACCGCGTCCTTCGAGGGCTACGCCTTCCCCAAGCCGGAGGTCTTCCTGGATGCCGACCGCATCGAATCGGCCCGGCGGACCTTCCAGGCCCACCCGGACAGCTTCCGCGTGGCCAACATCGGCTGGGGGCTGTTCGAGCAGAGCTGGCGGATCCGCGGCTTCGAGAACGCCATGGCCGATGCCATCGCCGAGCCGGACTTCTACGACGAGCTGCTGGGCAGGCTGGCGGAGCTGTACCTGGCGTTCGTTGAGGCCTGCGCCGACCTGCCCATCGACGCGATCATGTTCGGCGACGACTGGGGCGACCAGCGGGGCGTGATCCTGGGCCCGGAGCGGTGGCGACGGTTCGTCAAGCCCCGCTGGGCCAAGCTGTACGAGGCGGCCCGCGCCCAGGGCAGGCTGGTGATGAGCCACTGCTGCGGCAGCGTGGCGGCCATCCTGCCCGACATCATCGAGATCGGCCTGGACGTGCTGGAGAGCGTCCAGCCCGAGCCGGCCGACATGAACCCCTACGCCCTGAAGGAACAATGGGGCGAGAAAATCACCTTCTGGGGCGGGCTGGGCAGCCAGAGCCTCATCCCCTTCGGCACGCCCGAGGCGATCCGTGGCGAGGTCCGCCGGCTGTGCGCCGAGATGGGCCGCGGCGGCGGGTACATCCTTGCCCCGGCCAAGCCCCTCCAGCCCGACACGCCCACCGTCAACGCGGTCGCGGTGGTGGAGGCCTTCACGAACCAGTAGCGCGCGCCGACGCCCGGCGGCGCAGGGAGACGACGCCATGGCGATTGCGAGCTTCGACCCGGCCGGCTGGGGCGGCGCGATCGTCGACCCGGCCGGCGGGCTGGAGGCGCTGGCGGCCGCCGGCGGCAGCTACCGGCTGATGCTCGGGGCCGTCCTGGAGGCGATCCTCGACCGCTACGAAAGCCGCGGCGACTACCCCTTCGTCGACACCAAGCTCAGCCTCCTCGACGGGAAAGACTTCGACGCCGACGACCCCGTCCGCGGGCCGGGGGTGATCTATGGGTGGATCCAGGCCCGCGGGCTGGAGGCCCTCGCCGGGCACGCGGATTGGCTCGCCCGCTGGGCGGAGCTGGACGAGGCCCTGCGCCGGCGGACCCTCCGGCGCGTCCGGGGCATGATGGCCGGGGTGCTGGAGAACATGGAGGCCCTCCGCGCCGCCAACGGGGGCAGGCTGTTCTTCACGATGACCCCCTCGGGCCGGCCGCTGCGCATGGCCGCCGGCCGCCTCGTGCCCCACCAGGTGCCCGACGGGTCCCCGGCCAACGTCACCGAGCTGCTCTACGCCAAGGGGATGGCCGCCGCCGCCGCCGCACTGGGCGAGAAGCGCAAGCTCCGGGAGGCGTGCGCGTGGTACCGGCAGATCGACCGCGACATCTCCGCCGGCCGGCTCGCCGGCGACCAGCAGCCGCTGGACCCGGCCAACGTGGCGGTCCGGGAGGTCCCCGCCCGGCGGGGCAACGGCGGGCGGATGCTCGGGCTGGGGGCGGCGGCGCTGTTCCTGGAGTGCACGGGCGACCCGGCCTACCGGCAGATGGGGCTGGCGTACCTGGACTACCTCCTCGCCTTTCACGCCCACACCGACCCGCACCCGCCGATCGGGCGGCCCTTCGACGCCTGGGAGTTCATCGGAGAGGACGAGAAGCCCTGGCTGGACGAGCGCGGGGCGCTGCTCTCGGACCCCGGGCACGCCTGCGAGACGGTGGGGCTGGCGCTGAAGTTCCTCGCCGCCGGCCGGAAGCGTCGCGCCCTCGCCGGCGTGGACGATCGGCGACTGGCGGAGTACCGCCGCGCCCTCCCGGCCATGCTCGAGCGGAACTTCGCCAACGGGTTCGCCCCCACCGGCTGCGGGATCGTCAAGGCCTTCGACCTGGTTTCCCGCAAGTGCCTCCGCACCGACATGCCCTGGTGGTCGCTGCCGGAGACGATGCGGGCGGCCCTGGGCGCCGCCGCCGTCGTCGCCGAGACCGACCGCCCGAGGTTCGTGGAGATCGCCGCGAGGTGCTCCAACGCCTTCTGCGGGCGGTTCGTCCGCCCCGACCTGCACCTGATGGCCTACCAGAGCCTCTCCGCCGACGGCCGCCCCATCGACACCATCCCCGCCACCCCCGACGCCGACCCCGGCTACCACACCGGATTGAGCATCATCGACTGCCTCGATCTGCTTGCGGCGCTGACCGGCCCGTCCCCGGCACCGGCTACAGGTCGATGGCGTGCACCGCCGGCCGGCCGGTCTCGTTGGTGTTGAAGTAGATCCGCCTCTGGTCGCGCGACCACACGGGGTGGATGTGGCAGCCGGTCTCGTGGGTGGTGTCGGGGGCGCCCACGGCGGCGAGGGCCTGCGGGCGATCGGCCGGCGGCCCGCCCGCCCCGCCGGGCAGGTCGTAGGCGATGACGGCCCCCCGGCCGGGCCGGGGCCAATTGAACGCGTCCATGATCACGCGCGAGCCGTCTCGACTGAGGGCGGCGTGGACGCCGGGGCTGTCGCTCACCAGCGGGAAGGGCGCCGACCCCTCCAGCGGGGTGGCGATCAGGTGGTGTCCGCCCTGGGGCGGGCGGTCGTGGCTGTAGACGAACGACCCGTCGGGCGCCCACATAGGGTGGTGGCTTATGTCCTTGGCGAACCGCAGGCCGGTGCCGTCGGCCTCGGCGACGAGGACCGACTTGATCGAAGGCAGCTCCGGGTGGCTCCTGCGGTACCGCTCGTTGTTGAAGACGACGAAGAACCGGCTCCCGTCCGGGGCCCACTTGGTGTTCATGAAACCCAGGCAGTCGGGCCTGTCGATCTCCCGGCTGCGGGGGTGGACGGCGAGGGCGTCGGCGACCGTGAACAGCTCGCGGATCCGCCCGCCGGCCAGCTCCGTCAGCCAGACGGTGCGCGGCAGGCCCGCGGGCACGTGGCTGTGGAGTCGGTGTCGGAAGGTGATGGCGACGTCGCCGGCGGGGGCGACCATGCGCACGGCGCCGGGGACTGTGCGTGTCCGGCCGGTGCGGATCGAGGCCAGGACCGTGGCGTCTGTGCCGTGGGCGTGGAAGGCGATGGTCTCGGCGTCGACCCACTGCTGGAGCGCGCCGGCGTGGGCGTTGCCGAAGGCGGCCTCGGCCACGGTGCGGCGGCCGGAGCCGTCGGGGCGGGCGATCACGATTCGCCCCGGCCCGGGCACCTCGCCGGCGAACTCGAAGTAGCTCACCCACTGCCCGTCGGGGCTCTCCGGGCAGAGGTCGTAGTAGGCGTGGATGGCCGGCGCGGCGGGCGCGGAAATCTGCGTGACGGTCAGATCGCTCTCCATGCGGCGTCTCCTTCTCGACGGCGGGTATCCCGGAACCAGCCGAGTGTACCCCGATGCCCGCCCCGGTCAACCGACGACAACGACGCGCGGAAGGGCTTGCCCACAGAGTGTCTTTCGTGCTGTGCAGCGGATAAGATGTGGCCCGCCTCGGGTTTCCGTCGGGGCCCCGGTGGGCGCCGGCAGTTGCCGCGGGAAGGAGCGAGCGATGTCATTCATCCGACGAGTCGGCGTCCGGGAGCGTTTCGCCCCGGTGGTCTTGACCCTGGCTGCCGCCGCGGGGTGCGCCGCCGGTGCAGCGACCGAGGGGTCCAGGTGGCAGTCGGTGGGCCTCTCCGGCGGCGGGGGGCTGTTCAACCCCGCCGTCTCGCCCCACGACGCCAAGCTGATGATGGTCGAGTCGGACATGGGCGGGCGGTACATCTCCCGAGACGGCGGGCGGACGTGGAAGATGATCCACCACCGGCAGCTCGGCGCCGCCTGCCGAGGGTCCGTCCCCCTGTTCCACCCGGCGCGCAAGGGAGTGATCTACGCCCTCAGCGGGTTCGGCGCCAACGCCGTCCACCAGAGCGACGACCACGGCGTCTCCTGGCGGCGCTGGCCCCGCGACCGCCAGCCGGGAACCGGTGTGATCCTGCGGCTGTTCATCGACGCCGCCCGGCCGGAGCGGCTTTTCATCGGCACGGCCGGCGGGAAGGTGCTCTTCACCGACGACGCCGGGCGGCGCTGGCAGGCGGCCCGGGGCGTGACCGGGACGGTGGACCGCTTCGTGGTCGACAAATCCAGCCCGAAGGACAGGCGGGTCATCTTCGTCGGCACCTCGGCGGGGGTGTTCCGATCCGACGACGGCGGCAGGACGTTCACCAAGAAGGTGAAGGGCCTGCCGGCCGGCAAGCCCCTGGCCGCGTTCGCCGGCGGGTCCGACGGCAAGGCCACGATCCTGTATGCCACGGTGCGGTGCTGGCTGGAAGGCAAGAAGCTCCGCGGCGGGGTGTTCGTCTCCCAAGACGGCGCCGAGAGCTGGCGGCGGTGCATGAACCCCAAGCTCGACGTGACCACCAAGCGCTCCAGCCGGTGGGCCGGGGATTTGCCCCAGTACTCCCACATCGTCGCCAACGACGCCGACCCCCGCCGGGCGTACGCCTACTGCCGGGGCACCAGCTACTTCCCCCCCAACCACAGCGCCATCTACCGCACCGACGACGCCGGGGCGAGCTGGAAGAGCGTCTGGTTCGTCGACCCCCGCTTCAAGCAGCACAACGTCGCCTTCGACTGGATGACGCTGTACATGAAGCAGAGCTGGGTCGGCGGGCCCATCCACATGGAGATCAGCCCCACCGACCCGGACATGGTGATGCGCTCCGACGGGATGTTCCTGTACTTCACCCGGGACGGCGGAAAGAGCTGGCTGCCGGGCCACACCCTCCGGGCCCGCGGCCGGACCGACGCCGACACCACCTGGACCAACAACGGGCTGGTCAACACCACCACCTGGCACTACTACGTGGACCCCCACCAGCGGCGGCGGCACTACATCGCCTACACCGACATCGGCCTGGCCCGCAGCCTCGACGGCGGAAAGACCTGGCGCTGGTGGGGTCCGGGCGGCGGGCCGAGCACCGTCGCCGAGAACGTCGCAAACGACTTCCCCATCCCCCGGGCGTGGATCAACACCTGCTACGAGATGGCGTTCGATCCCGACGTGCCGGGGCGCATCTGGGGCGTCTTCAGCGGGCATCACGACATCCCCAACGAGAACTCGATCTGGCGCGGCACCGGGCGCAGCGGGCACAAGGGCGGCGTCGCCGTCAGCGGCGACTTCGGGCGGTCGTGGAAGCCGCAGATGAAGGGCCTGCCCGAGGCCCCGGCCCTGTCGATCGTCCTCGACCCCAAGAGCCCCAAGGGCGCGCGGACGCTGTATGCGGCCATCTACGACCACGGCGTCTACAAATCCACCAACGGCGGGGCAACCTGGGTCAAGAAGAGCAAAGGCCTCGGCCACCCGGCCAACACCCGCGTCTGCCGGCTGATCTTGCACGCCGACGGCACGCTGTTCTGTCTGATCACCGGCATGCGCAAGGGCGTGCGCCAGCCCTTCAAGACCGAGGGCGTCGGCCTGTACCGCTCGAAAGACGCCGCCGAGAGCTGGCAGCTCGTCAACGCCTCCCGCCCGCTGCTGTACCCGAAGGACTTCGGGGTGGACCCGGCGGACAGCAAGGTCATCCTCATCGGCGCCTGCGACACGCCGGAGGTCAAGAAGGGCGGCCTGTGGGGCACGATCGACGGCGGGACGACCTTCAAGCGGATCCTCCGCAAGCGGAGCACGCATTTCGGGGCGTACTTCCACCCGAAGAACAAGGGATGGATCTACGCCACCTGCTGCGGATGGGCCGCCGCGCCCGAGGGCAGCCTCTTCCTCACCACCGACTACGGCAAGACCTGGAAGGCGTTCGACGGGCTCCCCTTCGCACAGATCAACCGCGTGGACTTCGACCCCAACGACCCCGCCGTCATCTAC
>CAZNSB010000030.1:0-3981 GCA_964575155.1 uncultured Planctomycetaceae bacterium
AGAGCAGCTGACTCTTAATCAGCGGGTCCGGGGTTCGAATCCCTGGCGGCGCAGTCGTCCAATTCCGTTTGCCCCCCCGGGGGGCAGCGTCAGCACGCATAGCCTGCGGGACGAACGGAAGGCGATGCGGGCCTCCGAGACCTTGTCTTGAGCATACGGAGTAGCCTCAGGTCCAGCAGGTGACCCGGGCGGGCCGTCATGGCTCGTCTGGCAGGTCCGGATGCGCCATCATTTCCCGAAACCCAAGCAATCGAACGGGCCTCCCGGAGATGTTGCTGAGGGATTCGAAGTACTCTCTCTGCTGCGCACTCAGCCTGTCCCCCGTGCCTTTGACCTCACAAAAGAACCAGTCGGACCCGTCGGGCACGTAGACGAAGAGATCGGGACACTGCACGCCCCGCTTGTGCACAAGCGCCAGGACGTCTGGCGCAACGATGCCCTGAATGATGGAAGCCTTCCGACTGTGCTTCTCGAATTCGTACTTCTCCACGAGGGTTCGGTAGCCGGTTGTGTTGAACAGGACCACCGCCCCGAGCCACTCGAAGAAGTGGTAATCGGGCTGGCGAAGGGCCAGTCTGAGATCGTCCGCATCGAACAGGTCGGGGTACCGCTGAGACCATTGGCGAGGCAGTTCCCCCGACTGAAACCGCTTGCGCTGGCGCCGGTCGAATTCCACTACGCCGATTCGCAACAGGGCCATTATCTCGTATCCGTGGAACGCCGCGCAGCAGCCGCCGGGGTTTGACGGACGCGCCGCGGCCGGCAATACTCCGACGACTGCGTGCGATGCTTGACGCTCGTGCCTGGTGACGGGGGGGCACCCTATCGCCGACGGCTCTGGGACTACCCCCAGGCCAAGCATCATCGTAAGAGAGCGCAACGATGGAAGCTACTCTTAAGGCCGCAGGGGGCCCGGGCCCCTGGCGGCCGTTCTGTTGCGCGGCCGCCGGGCCGGTTCCCATCCGGTCGCGCCTGCGGCGGCAGATGGCCGCCGGAGCCGTGGCTGCGACCTTGATGGAGTCTGGCGGCGCGGTAGGATGGTCGAGGACCACCCCGCGACGGTCGCGGGCCGGTGAATGATCGGGAGATGCCCAATGAATGCCTGCTTGTGCAGTCTGGCGGGACTGGCGATGGCGGCGATGGCCGGGCAGCCGGCTTCAGCGCCGTCCTCTCAGCCGGCGACCGCCCCGGCCGAAAGGAATGTCGCCGTGGAGAAGACATCCCAAGGGGACCTGACCGTCCAGCCGATCAACCACTCCGCCATTCGCTTTGCGTTCAAGGGCAAGCAGTACTACGTGGACCCTTCCGGGAAGGCCCAGTGGGACAAGATGCCCAAGGCCGACGTGATCCTCATCACGCACGAGCATCGGGACCACCTCGATCCCAAGGTCATCGGCCGGATCAAGAGGGGCGGGTGCCTGATCTACGCCAACGCCTCCACGGTGAAGAAGGCGGGCTTCGGGGAAGTGATCGAGGTCGGGCAGAAGAAGCAGGTGGCGGACATCACCGTCGAGGCGGTGCCGGCCTACAACATCAACGCGGCCCGGCGGAGATACCACCCCAAGGCGCGGAAGGACAACGGCTACGTGCTGACGTTCGGCGAGAAGCGAGTGTACGTGGCCGGCGACACCGAAGGGACGCCCGAGATGAAGACGCTCAAGGACATCGCCATCGCGTTCCTGCCGATCAACCTGCCGTATACGATGCCCCCCGCCGAGGCCGCCGACGCGGCCCGGGCCTTCAAGCCCAGGATCCTCTACCCCTACCATCAGGGCAAGTCTGACCCGAGGGAGGTCCAGAGGCTGCTGGCGGACGAGAAGGGCATCGAAGTCCGCGTCCTGGCGCTTCCCTGAGTGCCGTAACGAGACCACGTCCGTGGCCGGAGGTATGGATGAAACGCAAACCGGACAGCGTCGAAGACTCAAAGGCATACTTTGTCGCCGTGAGCGAATCGTCCTCGCCGGAAGAGACGGCCGCGGCGGCGGAGCGGCTGTGGGACCAGATGGGGTCAGGCCGGATCGTCTCGAGGGACGCCCTGGTGGCGATCAAGCAGCATTTCGGCGAGCAGGGTGGGGGGAACTTCATCCCCCCGGCCGTGGCCAAGGCGATCGGGCAGCGCGTCCGCCGAGCCGGCGGCAAGCCGTTCGCCACCGACTCCAACACCCTCTACAACGGCATGCGGGCCAACGCCGTCGATCACCTGGAGATCGCCCGCCGGCACGGGTTCACGCACGAGGCGCTGGGCTTCCCGGTGATCATCGCCGACGGGCTGAAGGGCGAGTCGCAGGTGACGCTGGACGCCGGGGGCCCGGCGCTGCGGCACGTGTTCCTGGCGGGGGCGGGCTACCTGGCCGACGCCGCGGTCGTCCTGACCCACGTGACCGGGCACCTTGCGGCGGGGCTGGCGGCGTCGATCAAGAACGTCGCGATGGGGCTGGCGGGACGCGCCGGCAAGCTCCAGCAGCACCACGCGGCCGAGCCGGTCTTCCACAAGGGCAAGTGCACGGCGTGCGGCCTGTGCGCCAAGCACTGCCCGGTCGGCGCCATCGAGGTGAGGGATGCGGCGATTCTGGATCCTGCGCGGTGCATCGGCTGCGGGGAGTGCTACGCCTTCTGCCCTTCCGGGGCGGTCAGCTTCGAATGGAGCACCACCAGCACCGACCTCCAGCGGAAGATGGCGGAGTACTGCCTGGCATTCCACAAGGCCAAGGCCGGCCGCGTCGTTTACCTCAACTTCATCACGCGGGTGACCAAGGACTGCGACTGCATCGGCAAGGACGGCCGGCCCCTGCCGGACCTGGGCGTGGTCGGATCGTTCGATCCGGTGGCCGCCGACTCGGCCGCGCTCGACCTGCTCAGCGAGCGCCACGGGCGGGACGTCTTCGCGGAGTTCTGGCCTCAGTGCAGCCACCGCACGCAGTTGGAGCATGGAGAGCGGATCGGGCTGGGGGCCACCCGGTACGAGCTTGCCCGGCTGGATTGACTGCCGCGAGTCCTGCCGCTCGGATCGCCCGTGGTCGACTCGGCAACACCGCGCGGCAGCCGCCGCGGGCTCAGCGGCGCTGTCGCTTTCGTGGGCGGGCGTTGTGCCGGTGGGAGATAGACGATGAAACAACGATCGCAGCTCCGGCTGGCCTGGCGGATCGGGCTGGCGCACTACGAGACGGACGAGAGCTTTGCCGGGCTGCTGGGGAGGCTGACTCGCCTGCGCCGCATCGTGAACGAGGTGGCCCTTTTCGACTCCAACACCCATCACCTCTACATCCCGCTGGAAGAGTACGCGCGGCGAGCCGAGCGGATGGCCCGGCGACTCGAAGCATTCCGGGAGGCGGGCGTGCGCTCGGCCGGCATCAACGTGCTGGCCACCATCGGGCACATCAACGAGGCCTGGTCGTACATGCCGGCGCTCCCCTTCCAGCCCATGGTCGGGCATGACGGGTCCGTCTCCACCGGCTGCGCGTGCCCGAACACCCCCGAAATGCGGGACTACGTCAAGGCCAAGTACCGCCTGGTGGCCGAGGCCCGGCCGGACTTCGTCTGGGTCGACGACGACATCCGCATGCACCACCACGGCGACGGCAAGGCCGTGGAGTGGGGCTGCTTCTGCCCGACCTGCCTGGAGGTCTTCGCCCGCTCCAGCGGGCAGCGCTTTGCCCGCCAGGAGCTGGTCGCGGCCTTGAACGACCCCGCCCAGGGGCAACTGCGGAGGCTGTGGGTGACGCAGAACATCGAGTCGATCGAGTCGCTGCTGAGCGACGTGGCCGAAGCGGTCCACCAGGTCGACCCCGGCATCGTCACGGGGCTGATGACAGCAGGGCCGGGCTGGACGACCTACTCCGGCATGGCGTTCGACCGATGGTTCCGGGCCTTGAAGGCCAACAAGGCCCGTCCGGGCGGAGGGTTCTACTCCGACGAGACGCCCCTTCAGATGTACCACAAGGCCGTGGACGTCGGCTGGCAGCGGGCGGCGCTGCCCAACGG
>CAZNSB010000030.1:3991-10857 GCA_964575155.1 uncultured Planctomycetaceae bacterium
GGACGACGTCCAGTACGAGCTGGAGAACTTCCCCTATCAGGCCTTGAAGAAGTCCCCCGCCTCGGTGATCCACGAGTGCACGCTGGCCCTGGCCAGCGGCCTGAACGGCGTGGCCTTCAACGTCCTGGGGCTGACGAACGAGGACTACCAGCCCATCCTGGAGCAGGTGGCGCGGGCGCGCGGCATGTGGGAAGCACTCCTTGCCCACGCCGGCGGTCTGCCCACTGCCGGCCTCTGGCCGGCCTGGAGCAGCAAGCTGATGGCGCAGAGGTCTGTCCGGCCGGGGGAGGACTGGTTCGGGCGGGACCGGAAGTACGACATCACCGCGTCCCGGGTCCTTGGCGAGATCGGCCTGCCCCTGGCCACGGACTTCCCCGGATGCGGCGTGGTGCTGGCGGGGCGAGTCGCCGAGGCGTTCGAAGACGGCGAACTGCGGCAGATGCTGTCCGGCGGGTTACTGATGGACTCGACCGCGCTGGAGGTCCTGCACGAGCGAGGGCTGAGCGACCTGTGCGGCGTACGCATTTCAGCCAGAACGGATAACGGCATGATGGAGCGCTTCACCAACGATCCGCTCAACGGACCGGCCGGCGGCAAGCTGCGCGACGCACGGATCGAGTTCTGGGGCGACGCCCGGGGCATGGCCGACACCCTGGCGCCCACGGCCGAGGGGGTCCGCGTGCTGGCGGAGATGGAGGACTACTTCGGCCGGCGGGGCGGGCCGTGCATGACCGCCTACGAGAATGCTCGTGGCGGGCGGGTGGTCGTCGCCGGGTATGCCCAGTGGATCTTCATCCACTCCGCCGCCAAGCGGACGCAGCTTCAAAACGTGGCCGATTGGATCACCCGAGGCCGCTTGCCCGTGCGGATCGAGCCAACGGTGCCGCTGGTCCCGTTGGTGCGGGGTCGGCCCCGCGGCCGGCGGGCCGCCATCGTCCTGCTGAACCGGGGGCTGGAAGAGATCAAGGAAGCGACGATTCACGTCCGTCTCCCCGCCGGCCCCGTCCGCCTCCTGCGGGCGGGCCGGCCCGCGCGGCCGGTGCGGGCCCGACGCGAAAGAGGCGCGTTCTCCCTGTGCCTGCGGGACATTGCCCCCTGGTCCTGCTCCATCCTGCTGGTCGGGTAGCCCGGCATCGCGAGCAACGGGGTTGCTCGCCCTACACGGGGCAGACCCTATCGTGAACCGCTGTGGCGCTCAGGGCCGAACTGAAAGACGGCTCCAACCCCCACCAGGACGCAGCGCTTCCCGTAATGCTCCTCGAACACCTGCCGCGCCGTGTCCCCGGAGCAATGGCAGGGCGCAACACGCCTGACGCCAAGCGACTCGAAGCGGTCGATCACTGCCTTGATCTTGGCCTTCGAATAGGCGCCCATGTGGAAGCCCCCCACGACCAGCTCCATCGGGCCGCCTGTGACCTCCTTGGCGCTAACGGCCATGTTGTCGACGCCGGGGTGGGCGCAGCCGGTGATAAGCACCCAGCCGGCCGGCGTCTTCACACAGAGCCCCTGCTCCTCGATGGCGCCCTTGCCCAGCGTCCCGGTGGTCTTGGCGCCGGGGCACACCTCGACGGTCCCGTCGGCCTCGACCGGATCGCATCCGCGCGAGCGGATTTGGCTCTTGAAGGACGCCGGGAATCCCGCCGGGATGAACACGGGAATGCCTCGTCGAAGTTCCAGCAGCGCCTCCAGCCCGCCGGTGTGATCCCCGTGGATGTGACTGATCACCACCGCATCGATCTGATCCGGCTGGATTTCGAGCTTTCGCATGTTCGCCAGCAGGATGCGCCCGTCGCCGCCCGTGTCGAAGAGGATGGTCTTGGCCAGGCCTCGGAGGACGCAACCGAAGCCCCATGCCGACGCCAGGTCGGCCCGTCCAGGATTGTTGTCGTAGACAATCGTGATCATGATCTCGCCCTCAACGGAAGGCCTGGTCGGCCCGGCTGGCGCGGACGCAGGCGTTTGCGCTGTTTTTTTTCCGGCCGGGCAGCCCGCAAGCGTCAGGAGCAGGCACGCAGCCAGCGCGAGCCCGGAGGCGGCGGACATCCCGTCGGCACAATGGAATAACGCCACAATCTTCATCATCAGGCCCTTCCGGTTCCGTCGTGCATTCGACCCCGCAGGTCGACCAGGCACTTCGTCTCCGATCACGATGGCGCGGACTTGATGTCGAGGACCGGGGAACCATCGAGCGCATCGAGCCCGCGGACCGACAGGCGGTTTTTCGCCACGCCGACGATCTCGACGATCGAGGCCCCGATCGGATTCGGCCTCATGGGGCTTCGCAGCCCGAAGACGCCCTTTTTCGGCCGATTCCGGTCGCCGCGCGGATGGACCTTCGACGCCTTGCGAGCGTCCTCCGGCAGCTCGTGCATCCAGTAGAGGACCTCCAGGCCGTCCCCCTCGGCGAGCCCGTAGAGTCCGTCGGCGTGCGCGGCGTCGATCTCGATGGTCGATTCGGCTTCGGAGGTCTTCCGTACCGTGCCGATCGGCTCAATGTTCATGGCGCCTCCTCCGCGCTTTCGTTTCGCAGACGCCCCTCTGTGATCCTGACCATTCGGTGAGCTCGCTCCGCGGCCGCGGGATCGTGTGTCACCAGCAGGACGGCACTGCCGTTGTCGGCGTAATCGCGCAAGGCGTCGAGAACGACGGCGGCGTTTTCGCCGTCCAGGTTTCCCGTGGGCTCATCGGCGAGAAGCAGCTTGGGCCTGTTCAGGAGCGCCCGGGCGAGAGCGGCTCGCTGGCGCTCTCCGACGCTGAGCTGCGACGGGAGGTGTTTGGCGCGGTGCTCGAGGTGGAAACGGCTCAGGAGCTGCCCGACCCGTTCCTCATGCCCGGGCTGGGGGCAGGGCGTGCTGGCGGCCAGCACGTTGCCAAGGACGCTCAGATACGGAACCAGGTGGAACTGCTGAAAGATGAAGCCGATGTTCTTCGCGCGGAAGGCACTTCGAGCGTTCGGCGAGAGGGCATAGGGGTCCTCGCCGGAGAGCATGACGGTGCCCCGGGTCGGTTTGAGCAGGGCGCCGGCGACGAACAACAGCGTGGATTTCCCACTGCCGCTGGGGCCCTGCACGGCGAGAAGCTCCCCGGCCTCGACGGAAAGGGTGACCCCTGCCATCGCGAGGACATCGCCGTCCGGACCGGGGAAGACCTTGGTCAATTCGTCAAGCGAAAGCATGGCTATCCTTCCCGCAATATGTCGGCTGGATCCTGCCTGCATGCGGCGGCGACCGGCGGCCAGCCCGCCAGCGCCGCCAGAACCGGCGCGAGCAGGAACGATCCCGAAAGCCACGGCCAAGACAACAGTTTTGTGTGTTCCGGCAGAGCCGACCCGGCAAGACCAAGCCCGGCGAGGACCCCGGCCAGGCATCCAAGCAACCCGCCGATCATTCCCGTCACGAGGCACCTGACCAGGCACAGGCGCGCGACCTGCCGGGCGCTGTAGCCAATCGCACGAAGAATGCCGAGCTCCAGCCGCCGGCTTCTCGTGTTAAGGAAGCTCAGCAGCCACACGCACGTGGCGCACACGACAAGGATCACGGGCAGGAGCACAGCGGCGAGGCCCTCGCGATCCTTGGCCAACTCGCCCTGATGGTGTTTTTCGCGGCCCAATGCCTCCAGGGCCTCCCGCTTCACTCTCAGCCGCGACTCCGCGCGGGCGAGGATCCTGGTGCCGAACTCGATGACCCGGGTGTCGGGCAGCCGCTGGGCGACCTCGGCGCGGACCCTGTCGATCGGCACGTTTCCCAGGCACAGACACTGCAGACACAGTATGGCATTGATGAGACCCCTCCGGTCCAGGAGCTCCTGGGCGTCTGCCAGCGGTATCCAGACGGTGATGTCATCTCTGCTTCCCCGCGCCTTGTGGCACTCATGGACGACGAAGCTCCTGCCCAGCAGCCGGACCTCCTGGCCGGGCTTGAGGGCGAGGCTGCGATGCAGCTCGTGCCCCAGCGTGATCTTCCCGTCCGGAACGGGCTGGACCAGCGGCGCTCGCGGGTCCTTGTCGATATTGGGCACCTCGCCGCGGCAGCCCACCAGGATGACCGTCCTTTTCGTCTCCGGCCACTTGAGCTTCCGCTGGAGGATGGGCAGGAAGTGGCGCACGATCAGGAGCTTCGAGTCGGCCAGTCGAGCAACATGCTCCTGCGGCATGTACGTCGTGCCGTAGCCCTTCTCGTGCCATTCCCGCAAATCCTGGTCCTTGGGCAGGACGGCGAGGTTGAAACTGAGCTTGAGGGTCGCCTTCCGCATCTCGTTGCGGAGTCGGCTGAGGTCGCGCCGGAGTCGCTGCTCCTTCTCAGCCAGCACCTGGCGCGATCGCACGTCGTATGCGCGAAGCCCCACGACGAAGCCCAAGAGGCTGCCGCAGGCGACGGCCACGGCGAGGACCCCAAGCGCGAAGCTCGCCTTCCGGTATGCGATCTCATCCAACGCCATCCGCAGCAGACTCATCTGGAGTCTCCCTGGATCATTCGTGGCCCAGCACCTCGGCCGGGTCCAGCCTGGCCGCCCGCCGCGCCGGAAGCCAGGCGGCCAGCAGACAGAACACGACCCCGACGGGGACCGCAATCAGGAGCGCCCGGACGCCGTACGCCCCGGCCAGCGAACCGGCAGGCGCCGGCGCCTCCACGGAGGCGAGACGACACGTCACCCATCCGGCGGCGGCCCCGAGCACGCCCCCCGCCGCCCCGGTGAGAAGGTACTTGGCCAGAAACAGCAGCGCGATCTGCTGCTGCCGGAACCCGATCGCCGTGAGGGCGCCGATCTCCGCGGTCCTCTCGCTGACGTTGACATACGCGAGAACGGAGATCCAGATCCCGCAGAGAACGAAGGCTATGGGGACCAGCAGGAGGGCGGTCCGGCTGATTTGTGATCGGAGCTCAGCGCGGTTCTGTCTTTCGCGCCGGACGGCGACGCCTGCCTCCTCGGCCATCTTGACCCTGGCGTGGGCACGCGCCAACGTCTGGGAGGCGATCTCCACCGCCTGGCAATCGGGGAGGACCTCGGAGACGCGCTGCCGCAGGGCGTTCGGGTCGCCCCACACGGACGGGTGCTCCACGATCAGGATCTCGTTGATCAGGGCGGGCTTGCCCAGCAGCCGCTGGGCCTCTTCCAGGCGCATCCAGATGGTGATGTCGTCCGCGGTGCCCTCCTCGCGGGCGCAGCGAAGGACCCGGACACGCCGCCCCTGGAGCTCCAGCTCGTCGCCGGGCTTCAGTCCGAGCGCCTGGTGCAGCTCGTGCCCGACGACAACCGCGTTGGCGGGCAACTCCTCCACAAGCGGGGCCGGTTCGCTCACTGTCGTGGTCAGTATCTCTTCGCGGCCGACGCCCACGACGATGACGGTCCATTTCCGCTCGTCCCACGCCAGCTTCCGGCGGAGCCTCGGCAGGTACCGCTCCACCAGACCGGAGGTCTTCGCCAGCACGCCCGCCCGCCCCTGGGGCATGCACTTGGCGGCGTAGTCATCGGCGTACCAGTCGCCGAGGGGCTGGTCCCGGGGGATGATCACCGCGTTATAGCCGAGCCGGTGCATCGCCCGCTTGACGTCCGCTTTCAGCGCGGCCATCTTGGAGGCGGTCTCCTTTTCCTTCCTCTGGAGTATCCATTCCGTCTGCCTGTCGTGCTGTCTGAGGAACAGCGCCCCGGCGACCAGGGAGGCCGTCGCCACCGCGACCCCCGCCAGGGCAAGCAGGAAGGTCTTCCTTCGGTACGCGATTTCCCGAAGCATCATCTGCCAAACAGGCATCAAAGACTTCTCCCAAGCCTCCGGCTCAGCAGCCGGAAGGCGCTTGCCGAGAAAACCCATGGCCGAGACGCAGGCCGACGAATCGCACCTCTGAGGCGATCGCTCTGGCCGCCTCCATGACAGCCGCCGGGGGTGGCGAGTCCTACAGGCGGTGCGGCCAATAGTCTAACGTGGATCGGTCTGATTTGCTCCCAGTCCCGGCCGAGCATGCCTTGTGCGCCGGCGACGTGGTCGCAGACGGGTTCGGCCTTGCCGCCGCAAGCATCCGCGGAGACCTTGGCCTCGCCCACGCCCACGACCCCGTCGTGCTCGATGCGGATCACGGCGGATTGGGACTCGACCGTCCGATCCCGTGACGTGGCAAAGGGATGCCTCGGATGCACCGTGATGATCTCTGCGCTGATTCTCACTGCGCCTGCTCGGTCCAGGCGGTCGGCGGCGCCCCTCGGCCGGGAACCGCGACGGCCTCCTGAAGGGGCGTCAAGGCGACCCTATGCGCCGCCATCGCACTTGCCTTTGGGGGCAGTGAAATAGACCCTGCCGACCGAACGCCGCCTCTCCAGGAGGCCGGCCCCGCTGAGCTCCTCGACGTACTTGACGGCCTCGTTGCGATGCATGCCCAGCCCCTGCGCGATGTCGTCAATGGAGCAGGGGCGCCTCCGGATCATCTCCAGGACGGTCTGTCGGCTGGCGGCGAACTCGGGCCTGGCGTGCACGCCGCGGAAGTCGGCGACGACCTCCGCCGGCGGGTCGAACAGGCCCGCCAGCTCCTCCAGTCGCCGTCGGTCGACGGCCAGGGCGTACTCCTCCGCCGGCGGGCGGGTGACCGTGTTCAACTGGACCCGGTCCGGGCGGATTCTCCTGACACACTCGGCGAGCTTCTGCGCCTCGGCGGGGATCGCGGTATAGCCGGCGAGCACGAACACCTCAAGCCAGTACATCCCGCCGCAGGCATCGCGGAACGCGACCAGCCCCTCCAGGAGCTTCTGGAAGGGAATGCCCGGGTGAGGCCGGTTGACGACGCGGAAGAGGGTCTGATCCCCGGCGTCGAGGGAGGGAATGACCAGATCGGCGGCCGCCAACTGCCTTCGAACCTCTTCCTGCCAGAACAGCGAGC